>CAJXLH010000154.1 GCA_913055925.1 uncultured Maritalea sp.
GCAATCCCCAAACCCCCCCCCTATCGACACCACGCCTCAACCACCCCGCCCCACCAGAAATCCATCACCCCCGCGCCAACCCAGTTGCAAATGCCTCTTATTTGCTTTCTTACGTTTGCCGTGATTTAGACTTATCCCCGCCCTCCATTCCACTCCCCTCGTCACCCTCGGGCTTGACCCCGGGGGTCCATGATGAGATTGCGGCATAGCAAAAATGCGATGATTTCTGGCGTTTGCGTGATCTCAAAAAGCTTTATGGATACTCGGGTCAAGCCCGAGCATGACGGGAAGAGGACGACCGACACGGCAAACTTATCCCCGGTTGCGCTAGCGGGTATACACTACCCCCATCTTTCGTTTAGCCATGCAGCTTGCTGACGAGCAGGAGGTGGTCGGGTGACGCAATGGGTTTCATGCCCGTTGCACAACCCGTCGGAAGATGGTGATGGGTTCCGCGTGACGTATGCGGGGCCATGTTGAAGGTTAAGTCAACGTCCAGTCTGACGCCGAAGATAGGCGTAAATCATCGGGCAGCAAGTTGAAGCTGTTCAGTTTCTACCTCACGGGGCGCATCAGTTTTTGAATGACGTGCTAAAACCGCACTATTCAAAAACTTGCCCCTCCGGCGGGGCGGCGGAAAAGTCCGCCGAGGTCCTCGCCTCCGGCTCGTCCGTTTTGTCCCTCACTTGCTCCGCGTAAGTGTTGGGCAGCAATTGGCGGGGGTGCCGGGGAAGCGGTCGCAAGACCGCGACGGCGGCGCAAAAATTATAGCGGCGCGTGAGGTAGAAAAACCAAATGATCGTTCAACGGATCAAGATGTGGCCAAGGGGATAAAAGGGTAAGCACCCCGGGGCAGTTGGATAACCATCAACGCATCACCTTACATGCGAGGTCGTTTCGGTCTCATTTTTTTTGCGCATATCGAGAACCCAAACGGCCTCGCATGCTGCATATTACATTTCCGCCGTCGCGCCTTCTGGGCGTGACGCCGTTCGTGCTGCGGCAAGCAAACAAAAAAGGCGACCAAAAGGCCGCCTTGTTCAATTCGCTGTCTGGTCGATGATCAAAACTCAGTCCATTCATCAAGCGCATTGTTGCCGCTTACGCCATAGGCGGATTTGACGTCCTGCTTAGGCGCAGGGGCGCTTTTCGGTTTGGCAGCGGGTGCCGGTTTGGCTGGGGCGCGGGAAGCAGAACCATCGATTTTGAACACGTCGACAATCTCATCCAACTCGGAAGAGCGTTGTTCGGTTTGCTCAATGGCTGCGTTGGTTTCCTCTACCAACGCCACATTGTGCTGGGTCATTTCATCAATGTCGCGCACGGCGGCGTTTATTTCCTGAATGGCGGTGGTTTGCGAATCTGAATTGCTGGCAATGCGCGCCATTTGCTCGTTGTTCTCGCGGGCGGCTTCCACCATTTGCTGCAGCTTGCTGGCCGCTTCACTCACAAGGCTAGTGCCCTGCCCCACTTCGGTAGCGGATTGTTCGATTAGCGCTTTCACCTCGGAGGAAGCTTGCGCGGCAGACTGCGCAAGGCGACGCACTTCCACGGCCACAACGGCAAACCCCTTGCCTGCTTCGCCAGCGCGCGCCGCTTCAACCGAAGCGTTCAAGGCGAGCAAATTGGTTTGGAAGGCGATGTCGTCGATCATGCCGATAATGTTTGAAATCTTCTCAGACGATGTGGTGATCCGCTGCATGGCATCGCTGGCGTTGGTCATCACCTCCCCGCCTTCTTCAGCGGTACGGCGCACATCGTCAGACTTGCGCATGGCGGCGTTGGCCTCGTCGGTGTTTTCCTTCACGATGTCGGCTAGGCTTTTCACCGTGGCGGACGTTTCGGTCACCGCAGCTGCTTGTCGTGTGCTGCGCTCATTCAGATCGGATGCGCCGCTTAGGATTTCCGAGGTCGCTGTTTTCAGCGCACCAGAGGTTTGTTGAATTTGCGAAATCATCTGCGACAGCTGGTCCGCCACCGCGTTGATGTTACTTTGCAATTGTTTAAAGGCGCCTTTGAAGTTCCCTTCCATCCGCGCGGTCAAATCCGCTTGCGCCACAGCGGACAAAACGCTGTCGGCTTCATCAAGTCCGGCTTGTACCGAACTCATAAGTTCGTTGGTGCTGTCGACAAGTTGGTTCAGATATTCATTGCTGACATTGGTAGAGGCGCGTTGTGAAAAATCACCATCACGCGCTGCGCCAACGACGCGCTGCACTTCTTCGTTCACCTCTTCAGTCTCTACACGACGGCGGTGCATGTAAGAGCTGAGTGCAATCTCTGAATCCATCAACACTGCTTTGACGATGGATGAAACAGTGTGAGCAATTTCTTCTGGGTTGATGTTGGATTGACCGCGCCCAAAGATCCCCTTCTTCCCGCCACTAGCAGCGCAGGCATCTTTGATAACGCCTTCGATTAGCCCTTCAACAATGAGCGCATAGCCGGCGACATAGAATTTTGGCTCTAGGCCAATGGTCGCGTGTACATTGCCGATGTTGCGGCTGGCGCGCAAAAAATCGACGTCGAGTTTGCCTGCTGCGATGTTTTTCCAGTGGTCAGCTTGTTTGGTCTTGGCGTGTTCACGATGCGCGTCAGAATCAAACATGCCGTTGAGTTCGTCATAACCAGACAGTTTGTCGTAAAACCTGTCGAGCGCGGCGGGCAGATGAGCCAAAATAGAATCTTGAACATTCGCAATGCTTTCGCATCCGGCATCGTCCAAATTCATCAAATCGCGACGCTGATCAATCGAATATTGTTCCTGTTCGCTTTGCATGCCTCAACCCCAAATATAAACGCAATTCAATAATCGCAGCAAATATGCCGCGAAGTTCAGACGCGATTATCGGAAAACATGTTTAACGCCACATTAACCATGTGGGATTGGTTTAGCTGAATATGATCGGCCAAAGGAGGCGAATAGCCATGGTCATCGAAATCACGACAATGAGCGGTTTAATGAGGTTGGCACCGAACTTCATACCGACCCGTGCGCCCAGATAACCGCCCGCAATCTGCCCAACAATCATGGCTGCGCCAGCGACCCAAATCACTTCGCCCGCGAAAATGAAAAAGCACAATGCCGAAAGGTTAGACGTTGCGTTGAGAACCTTGGTGTTGCCCACGGCGCGCGTCAAACCAAACCCAAACAACGTTACAAATCCGACGATAAAAAATGAACCCGTCCCTGGACCAAACACACCATCATAATAACCGACGATGAAGCCCATGACGGGGCCGAAGATTAAAAACGGCAGACGCGCCTTCTTCGCATCATCGGTCATTTTCGGTGAGATTGCGAAGTAGAGCGACACCGCGATCAGAAGAATCGGCACCAACAAATTTAAGAACGCGGTATCAAGTGAACGCGCTGTCACGGCACCCGCAACACTGCCGATGATTGTAAAAACAATTGGGGTGATGAGGTTCTTGATGTCGATATAGCCCTTGCGCCAATAGGTGATGGCGGCAACCGTGGTCCCCACAACAGACTGCATTTTGTTGGTGGCCAAAGCCGCAACGGGCGGCAAACCAACGGAAAGCAATGCTGGCAGGCTGATTAACCCACCGCCACCAGCAATCGCATCAAGAAAGGCCGCTAGAAAGCCAGCGACCGCAAGGAAAAGCAGTGCGGTGAGTTCAAGTTCCACGATTTATGAGCTTTGCAAAAGAAAAGATATATTGAATTGCTAGCGCTGCGTGGCGAGTTGGTCAAGTTGTTGGTATTCGCACTTTGCCTAAAGTCTAGTTCGACAGCATCTGATCGATGTGCGATTTTTGGATAGCAGAATTCTCTGTAATTATTCAGAAAAGTAACATGTCGACAATAAAATCAAACCTTAAGCAATTGGGTGTGGCTCTCCCCTCTGCGCCGAAGCCGCTGGGAAACTTTGCGCCATTCATAATTGATCAAAACACGCTGATGATTTCTGGTCAGATATCCGTAGATGCCACTGGCAATGTCGTGCGCGGCAAACTGGGCGATGATTTCAGCCTCGAACAGGGATACAAAGCCGCTCGGCTTTGCGCGATTGGCCTGTTGGCACGGGCAAATGCAGCGCTTGACGGCGAATTAGATCGTATCGAACAATTATTGAAGCTCGGTGCCTTCGTGAACGCCACACCGGAATTTGGTGATCACCCCAAAGTGGTCAACGGCGCATCTGACTTTATGGTGGAAGCGCTTGGCAGAAAACGCGGCGAACATGTTCGCTTCGCCGTGGGAACTAGCAGCCTGCCATCAAACGCAGCGGTGGAGATTGAAGCAATCTTTAGGGTACGCACCGACTAGTGGCTTGTGCTTAAAGGCTACCCAACGCACTCTGCGCCACGCTATCCCCAAAATACGTTAGCAGCTTTTCCAGCTGGCTGCGCTTCTCATCGGACCAACCAGCGGTCTTCGACACAACAAGATTGGCTTCGGACTGCAAAATCACGCCCTCTTGCGGCACTTTCAGCTCGTTTGCTTTCAGTGTCGAACCAGACGAAGTGATGTCGACAATAAGCTCTGCTGCGCCGGACGCTGGTGCAGCTTCTGTTGCGCCAAGGCTTTCAACAATCCGGTATTCGGCAATGCCATGGGCAGCGAAGTAGCGGCGCGTCAGATTGACATATTTGGTGGCCACACGCAGCCATTGGCCATGTCGGTGGCGATAATCAGACGCCACATCGGCAAGGTCACGCATAGCGGTGACGTCAATCCAAGAATTGGGCAGCGCCACCACAACATCAGCTTGGCCGAAATTTAGTGGTTTGGCGATAACGACCTGATCGATACCCGTTTCCGCGGCCTCGTGAATGAGGTCTTCGCCCGTGATGCCCAAATCGATTTTGCCGCTAATGAGTTCGCGCGCGATTTCGCTTGCAGAAAGGAAACGCACAGTGACATCGGGCAACGCGTCGATTGTGCCGAGATATGAGCGAGCGCCGCCAGGACGATCAATTTTCAAGCCGACTTTGGCAAATGCCTCACGGCTGGCTTCTTCCAACCGCCCTTTAGACGGAACGGCGAGCAAAATTGAACTCATTTTGAACCTCCTTCAAGGCGATCCAACCAAATGGCACAACCGACCGCCGATATGCGGTCTGAAGCACCCATGCGTTCCAACAAACGATCATATTGACCGCCTGAAGCGAGGACTTCACCAGTCTTATTGGCCGTCAGTTCAAAAACATGTCCGGTGTAATAATCGAGGCGCGGCGCAAATCCGGCATCAAATTCAACTTCAATTTGAGGCGCGTTGGTTTTAAGCTCGGTCAAACGGCCCATGAACTTCTCTAAGGGCTCGTCCAAATCAATGCCGACCTTTTTGCCCAGCGCCGCCACGCGGAATGCTTGCTCATGTGCTGGTCCGGCGATCGAAAGGAATTCACGCAAAATGCGCACCGTTTTCAGGGAAACAGCGGCCTCTGCCAACATTTGTTTCTCACGATATCGGGCCACAATTTCTTCGGCTTGGCGGCCCGAGTAAGGCGATAGCCCTGCCGCCTCCATGTCAGCTGCAATCTTGGCGATGAGCTCATCGTCGTCGGCTGGCAACTGGTCTTGCTCATCGAATTGATCTGGCACCGCCAATCGGTCGAGCAAACGGCCCATAGCTGCGTCGTGGCCAAATCGGTCGCGAACGCGTGGACGCCACACATCAGGCAAATCGAGCTTTGCCAGAAGCGTTTCAAATAGGTCGACTGCTCCCAGGTGCAAACGCGGGGCATCTTCGCCATATAGCGCGCAGGCGTCGATGGCGAAGTGCATAATTGAGGTGAAGGTTTGCTCGCTATCCTTTGGCGCAAGAAACTCAAGGCCCGCTTGATCGAACTCGAAATCTCCGTGATCACGCTGACGGAAAACCGGGCCGAGATAACCAAAGGCTTTGGTTTCACCAGCATTGCCGTTCGCGAGATATTGCGCGGCAATTGGCAAGGTGAAATCAGGACGCAAACAATAGGTCGTGCCGTCTGGCCCACTTGTGAGCATCAAGCGGCGACCAATATCTTCACCTGCAAGGTCAAAGAACAAGTCCGCAGGCTGCAAAACATCTGGCGACACCAACTCGGCCACATCCAAGATGCGGCATTCAAGCTCGGCGCGCGCGGAAGCGTTGTCCGCCATTCGCCTATTCCTTTTCGGCTTGGTTGGCGTCCAACAAGGCTTGGATATGCGCTACAAGCTCGCCGCGCTTTACGCTGACCTGCGCTGGGCGCGCTGCGCGCCATTCTTCATTGCTGGTAATGCTTTCAGAAGCGATTTTGCCCGCAACCAAATCTTTCACCTGCACTTCGCCGAGTTCGCGTTCTTGGCTGCCTTCAATTATGACCGCAGGCGCGTTGCGCTTATCGGCATATTTCATTTGCTTGGCCATATTCTTGGACGCACCAAGAAACATCTCAGCGCGAATGCCCGCCTGTCGCAATTCCGCAACCATGGCTTGGTATGACGCGATTTGATCTTTGTCCATGATCAACACAACAACTGGCCCAGCCTTTTCTGTCGTGTCGAGCTCACCCACCAATTGTAGCGCATGTGCCAAACGGCTCACACCGATTGAAAAGCCAGTTGCTGGCACTGGCTCTGGCCGGAAGCGCGAGACCAGTCCGTCGTAGCGGCCACCGCCGCCAACGGAACCGAACACAACCGTTTGTCCCTTTTCATTGGTCACAGGGAATGTGAGTTCGGCTTCAAACACTGGGC
>CAJXLH010000155.1 GCA_913055925.1 uncultured Maritalea sp.
CAGCTTTTGGACAATACGGCCCTATTTGACATGCAAACTCGCACCGAATTGGTGATGCTGCAAAAAAATATGGTGCTGGTGGAAGGCGTGGCGCGCACGCTTGATCCGAAATTGGATATGTGGACCGTTGCCTCACCAATCGCCTCTGCTTGGGCGAAGCGGAACCTAGGTCCGATAGGCATTGCAGAAGATGCGATGGGAACAGCCCGTGAGCTTTTAAAAGCAGCGAAGAAAGTGCCAAGTTTAATCGAGCGCTATGAGGCGATGCTTGATGAAGCAGAAAGCCAACAAAAACAAACGCCGTTTTTTATGACCGGATGGTTTGCCGCAGCTGTGGTTAGCTTGATGATTGTGGTTGGCGCGGCGGCAATAAAGACGCTAGTTTAACGCACAAACCAGATTTATTGAGGGCTACGACATGTTGGCTGGCCGCAAAATTTTATTGATCATTACAGGCGGCATTGCCGCCTTTAAAGCCATTGATCTTATCCGCATGATCAAACGCGCGGGCGGCGATGTTCAGCCTATCCTCACAGCTTCTGCGTCAGAATTCGTCACCCCGCTTACGGTGGGCGCGCTTGCAGGCAATCAAGCCCAAAGCGCTTTGTTTGATCTGACGCGGGAAAGCGAGATTGGTCACATTGAATTGGTGCGCGATGCTGATCTGATTGTTGTGGCTCCAGCGACAGCAAACTTTATCGCAAAAATGGCAAACGGTTTGGCAGACGATCTTGCCTCCACGGCGATTTTGGCGCGGGACAAGCATGTCATCGTTGCGCCCGCGATGAATGTGAAGATGTATGAAGCCGAACCTACGCAGCGCAATCTAAAAATGCTTGTTGAAGATGGCATGCAGATTGTTGGGCCTGATGAGGGCGAGATGGCATGTGGCGAGTTTGGCCCCGGCCGATTGTCGGAGCCAGAAACCATTTTTGCGGCGATTGAAGACTATTTCCACACGCACAGCAACGACCTGCCCCTAAAGGGCAAGCGTGTCCTCATTACATCTGGCGCAACGCGAGAGCCGCTTGATCCGGTGCGCTTTTTGACAAATGCCTCCTCCGGCAAACAAGGCACGGCAATTGCCAAAACACTTCGCGCCGCGGGCGCGGAAGTTGAGTTTGTCACCGGCGCAGCCGAAGTGCCGCCGCCTGATGGGGTCAACATTACCGAAGTAGGCTCTGCGCAAGATATGTATGACGCGGTTCACGAGGTTTTGCCCTGTGACGTTGCGATTTTTTGCGCAGCCGTCTCCGATTGGCGCCCGAAGTCGGTCGGTGCTGAGAAGATCAAGAAAAAAGGCGACGGTGAAGCGCCGAGCCTTGAGATGGTGCTCAACCCGGACATTTTGAAATCTGTAGCGGCGCTGCCAGCGGGTGAAAGACCAGAGTTGGTGATTGGCTTTGCGGCAGAAACTGAAAATGTCATTGAACATGCCCGTGCCAAATTTGAACGCAAGGGCTGCGACTGGCTGCTTGCCAACGATGTGAGCGCCAATACAGGCACATTTGGCGGCGACAATAATTCGATTGTCTTTTTTGACGAGCAAACCCACCAAGAATGGGGACCGATGAGCAAAAGCGAAGTCGGCCACAAACTTGTCAGCAAAATTGCCTCTCACCTCAAAATATCTGACTAAGCTGGAAATCCCTTATGAGCGCGCTTGAAGTTCCATTTATGTATTTACCTCATGGCGAAGGCTTGCCTGCGCCCTACCAGGCGACATCTGGCGCAGCTGGGCTGGACCTGTGCGCGGCTGTTCCTGCCGATGCGCCGATGACGATCCAAGCTGGTTCACACGACATTGTTCCACTTGGTTTCGCAATGAGTCTTCCAGAAGGGTATGAAGCCCAGATTCGCCCGCGTTCGGGTCTGGCTGCGAAACGTGCGATTACAGTTGCTAATGCTCCAGGTACCATTGACGCCGACTATCGAGGGGAGGTTATGGTGATATTGATCAATCACGGTAAAGAGCCTTTCACCGTCAATCGTGGCGATAGAATCGCCCAAATGGTGATTGCGCCGGTGCCTAAAATTGCCATGATCGAGACAGATTCGCTTGATAAGACAGAGCGTGGAGCGGGCGGACATGGTTCTACGGGGGTTGCAACCTCGTAGTGATTTGAGGGAGCAACTTTATGTTTATTCGATTTTTTCTCGCTGCTTTTGCATTTGTCGCAGCTCTAACACCAACATTCGCCGCTGAACGCGCCGAGTTTTCTTTGATTGGCTATTCGCCCGGTGGCAAATATTTTGCGTTTGAAGAATATGGCATTCAGGACGGTTCTGGCTTTGCCTATTCCAACATCTATGTCCTAAATCTTGAAACCGATGCATGGGTTGGCGGCTCACCGTTCCGCGTGCGGGCTGAAGACGAAACGACGCAACTCGCTGAAATTCGCAGCCAAGCCTTGCGCGCCGCCATGGGGCCGATTGGCGATTATCACATTCACAATCCAGCGCGCATTGTTGCTTTAAACGGCGATGGCGAGCCAGAAGCAGACGAGTTGACGCTTGATTTTGGAGTGCCGGGTTATTCTGATCCGAGCTCCATTTTTGGTTCTTACGAGCTCAGTTTCGACATTTTTGACGCCCCTTCCGGGGAGGACTGCATGGCCTATTTTGGCGAAAAAGCCAAAGGCTTGCGCTTAAAACTCACCGAGGGCAACTCCACTGCGGTGTTGCACGAAGATAGTCGCATTCCAAAGTCACGCGGATGTCCCGTGACCTATCGCGCCAGCGCGGTGGTGATGCCGTTCGACGCAACAGACATTCGACACGCGGTCGCGCTGATTTCTGTGTGGTCCTATGGCTTTGAAGGTATGGATCGACGCTATATCGCCGTTCCATTGATCAGCGGAGAATAAACCAAACGTGCTCACCGCCGACGAAATTAGGCGTTATCAACGCCATATTGTTTTGAAAAATGTCGGCGGGCCCGGCCAACAAAAGCTAAAGGCCGCCAAAGTGCTGATTGTTGGCGCTGGCGGCCTTGGATCACCTGTGATTGCATATCTTTCCGCAGCGGGCGTCGGCACCATCGGCGTTGTGGACGATGACCATGTGTCCTTGAGCAATTTACAACGTCAGATTGTGCATCGTACTGCTGATGAAGGCGTGGCAAAAGTTACCTCCGCCCAGCGGTTCGCTGAAGACTTGAACCCGCACCTCACCTTCCACCCGATTGAAAAACGGTTGGATGAGACCAATGGTGGTGAGATCGTTTCAAGCTATGATCTGGTCATTGATGGATCGGACAATTTTGATACACGCGCGCTGGTGGCAGCGCTTTGCGCTCAGGCAGAAATACCGCTTGTTGCAGGCGCTGTGTCAATGTTTGATGGCAACCTCACGGTATTTGCACCATACAAAGATAACCAACCCCGATTTGAGGATTTATATCCAAATCGTCCGGCGCCAGATCAGCTTCCTTCTTGCGAGGAGGCGGGTATTCTCGGCCCCGTCGTCGCTGTCATTGGCAGTCTACAAGCAATGGAAGCAATAAAGCTGATCACCGGTGTTGGTGAACTGCTAATTGGGCGGTTGTTGACCTATGATGGGCGTGATGCGCGTTTTCACGAGATGAAATATCGACGCCAGACTTGAGCGATGCTAGCGTTACCGCTCGGGATGCCGGGAGGAACGAATGAGCGAACAATCTTCAATAGCGGTTATTGGCTTGGGCATAATGGGGCGGCGTATGCTAACGGCGCTTGCAACCCATGAACATTTCACCGCAACGCATATTTGGGACCCGAATGCCGAAGCTGTGGCTGAAGCAAAAGCAATCGCGCCTCACGCAATTGTGCCTCCAACCGCCGAGGCAGCGATTGAAGCGGCTGACATTGTCTATCTAGCATGCCCACCTGTGCCGCGCCGCATGTATGCAATGATGGCGGCTGATTGCGGCAAACCGCTTTTCTTGGAGAAACCGCTCGGCGTGGACCTGCCCGCCAGTCGTTCGCTTGTTCATCATATTGAACAGGCACAGGTTCCGGCCGCGGTGAATTTTGTACAAGCGACGGGTTCGGCCCTTACTCTAATTGAAGCGGCCCTCGCAAAGGGCGACATGGGCGCGCTGGTTGGCATAGATATTCACGTCACCTATCCGCAATGGCCGCGCGCCTGGCAGATGGATGCCGATTGGCTGCGTTTGCGGGCAGAAGGCGGCATGACCCGTGAAGTGATTTCGCACTTTGTGTTCTTTGCTGAACGCCTAATGGGAACCACGCACCTTAACTGGTCGCACCCTAGTTATCCCGATGAGGTGCATTGCGAAACGCAGCTGCAAGCCAGCTTAAGCAACCATGACGGTCTGCCGCTCAACGTTTTCGCAGCTGTAGGGGGGATGCAGCCCAATCGACAAGAGATTTTTGTTAAAGGCGAACAAAAAAGCTTTGTTGTGAGAGAGTTTTCCGAACTTTGGGAAAGCACCGGCGAGGCGTTCGCCAAATCCGAAGGACAAGACGCCGAAGGCCGAATTGATGGACTGCATGCCCAATTGGACGCGTTCCTAAAGTGCATCAAAGGCGAGCCACACAAACTGGCGACAGTTCAAGAAGCTTTGAGCGTGCAGGAAAAAATTGAAGGCATGTTGGCGGGGAAATAGCAATCACTCCTATCATCAGGGTGATAGGAGCGCTGTGATTTATGAGGTGCATCAGCAAGAGGATGCATACTTATGAATAAAACTGCGATTAACCCATGGGACTGGTCTTTGAAGCTTGGGTATAACCAAGCGGAGGTTGTCGAGGGAGCAAAAAGGCAGCTCATCATCTCCGGGCAAACATCGGTCGATGCAAATGGCGCTCCGCTTCACGGAGGCGATATGCGCGCGCAGATTGGCGTTGCGCTCGATAATCTTGAAGCCGTAATAAGCGCTGCGGACATGAATTTTTCCAACATTGTTAAACTTGGTATCTATGCAACGGACGTCGACGAAGCATTAATGAATTTCGACATTTTGGGTATGCGTATGGGTCGTGCAGGCGCAACGCCGCCAATGACTTTGCTGGGCGTATCTCGCCTTGCGTTGCCACCGCTCATGTTTGAAATCGAGGCAACGGCATTGGCGTAAACTGCGACGGTTTTCTTGTCTCGAACCTTAATTCCAAATAGGTATCAGAGAGGACAAAGGCCTTAACCCATGCGACGTGCAGAGCGATTATTCAGACTGGTGAACGAAATGCGGACGCGCGATGTATGTCGTGCGGCGGATTTGGCCGAGCAGTTTGAGGTAGGCATCGCCACCATTTATCGCGACATAGCGCATTTGCAGGCGTCGGGCCTTCCCATTGAAGGCGAAGCGGGAGTTGGCTATCTGCTTCGCCCCGGATTTGATCTACCAAATGTGACTTTTACGCACGATCAAATTGACGCTTTGGCGGTTGGTTTGTCATTTGTCGAACGCACGGGCGATGCGGCGCTTGCTTCAGCTGCGCGTGAGGCGCGGGCGAAAATACAAGCCGGGCTGCCGGAGCCCGAAGAACGCAAACTGGCTGACGCGCCCTATTTCAGTCTTCATGAACGCCGCAATGAGAACACCGGCATTGAAATGCTGCGTGTTGCCGTTCGCAACAAGCAAATTGTTCAATTTAGTTATAAAAACGCGTCCGGCGAACGCTCGACGCGACGCGCGAGACCGTTAGTGGTTTGGGATTTGAGCGACGGTTTGATGTTTTCCGCCTGGTGCGAATTGCGCAAAGGCTTTCGTACTTTTCGCTTCGATCGGCTGCGAGATTTCGCCGTCACTAGCGAGCATTTTCAAGATGACGCTCAAACTGGTCTTCAAGCCTTCTTGGCACAAGATGAGTGTGACTAGACGGAGTTTGGCACTAGAGCTTGTCGGCCGCCGTCACCCAATACCCAACAATCACGCCCCTCGAAAACGGCGGTTGTGAGCGGTTTAAAGTAACCCACGCCGCTATCAAGGTTTACCCGATTGCCGTAGTGGGTTGCTTTGTCGATTGTGGTGTGACCGTGAACGACAAGCCATGGATATGCGTCTTCGTGATCCAAGAAGCCTTCACGGATCCAGACCAGATCGTCTTCCTCTTGATCATTTAGTGACACGCCGGGGCGCAGGCCAGCATGAACGAAGAGAAGTTCATCTTCCACCAACGAGGTTGGCAAACTGCGGATAAAATCGAGGTGTTCCTGCGGTACGGCCTTGTGCGCGTCTTCGTGAATTTGGAAAATCCGGCGGTCATGGCTTGCATCAACGCCATAGGATGCCATGGTTTGAATACCGCCTATGTTTTTGTGAAACCAGTCATAGCCTGGCTTTAAGCGAAAGTCCGTACGCGGATAGTCTTCCAAAAACATGGACAACATCCGGTCGTGATTGCCTAACAGGCATGTCCAGTTTTTGCCCTTTTGCACGCCATTCATCAGCAATTCGATCACGGCCTTACTGTTCTCGCCGCGATCTACATAGTCGCCCAAGAAGACAATTTTAGCGTCCGATCCGCCATCGCGCTCGATTTTTGCAATTGCATCGTGAAACATTTCGATTTGGCCATGAATGTCGCCAATGGCGTAGATAGGGTGGGTCATAGTGCATTCCAAATTGAGAGGCAGAAACGAAGAAGGGGCCAATTGGCCCCTTGTTTTTTTTGCGCCGCCGTCGCGCCTATCAGCGCTTCCCCGGCACCCCCGCCCACTGGCACAAATCGCCAA
>CAJXLH010000156.1 GCA_913055925.1 uncultured Maritalea sp.
AAAAGCATGTCGTGCGCTTTGGCCAAACTCGCACCGGGCACGTGGTTGAGATAATATTTGATGACGGCCGGGAATACCCCTGCAGCGCCGTTGGTGGGTGACGTAACCACCTGCCCGCCCGCAGCGTTTTCTTCGTTGACCGCCATGGCGTAGAGCGAAATCCAGTCATTGGCCACATGCGGCATTTGCAAATTGGTGCGGCGCTGTTCTTCGAGCTTTTCGCGCACATCGGCTGCACGACGTTTAACGCTCAAACCGCCGGGCAATATGCCTTTGCCCACCAAACCACGCTCGACGCAATCATCCATCACCTGCCAAAGTTTTTTCAAACCGATGTTGAGATCAGTCTCATTCATCCGCGTCAGCTCGTTGGCCCGTTTCATCTCTGCAATGGATTTACCCGACTTCTTGCCCATCTCAAGCATCTCTTGCGCGCTATGGAAGGGGAACGGAATGGCAATGGCTTCAACTTTCTTCTCAAGTTCGTCCACATGCTCGTTTTCTTCTTTGGTCAGCACAAAACCGCCACCAATCGAAAGGTAAGTCTCCTCAAACCGGACGTCGCCATCTGGCCCGATAAGCCGCAAAATCATGGTATTGGGATGGGGCATTTCTTTGGTGTCGTAATCAAAGACAATGCCAGCTTCTGGATCTAGTTCCGCGTCAAAACCATCAGCAATTTCGATTGTCTTGCCAATACGCAGTTTAACGAGGCGATCTTCAGCGTCGTCACGATCAAATGTTTCGGGCGAAAAGCCGCAAAGACCAAACAATACCGCTTGGTCTGTGGCGTGGCCTTTTCCGGTGAAAGCTAGTGAGCCTTGCAACACACATTCGACGCGGCAGGCGTCGCCACGATCAAACCGTCCCTTATTTTTGGCTAAGTGTGCGATGAAGCGATTGGCCGCCACCATTGGTCCCATGGTGTGCGACGACGAAGGTCCGATTGAGACCTTAAAAACGTCAAAGACGCTAACAAACATTTATTGTCCCCTTGTTGCAAAGCCGCTCGTCTCTTGTTGGACATGCTTCCTCTGCGTGTCGTTGTTGTGGGGTCGTTGCCCCCGATCTGACACAAGGATTACCCATGAAAAAGGGGAAGTGCAAATTGTCTTTGCACTTCCCCGGTCAGTAATTGTGATGAGACTATTTGTGGCTCTTATGATCAAGCCTAGACAATCAGATATTGATATACCGCGCCAAACAGAATGGCACCCAAAATGCCAAACGCTAAATACATGGCAAAGATCTGTTTCTTGACGAGTGAGAACACAGCAGTCATGGCTGGAATTGAACTGACCGAGCCCGCAATCATGAAGCTCATCGCAGCGCCAACGCTCATGCCTTGACCAATCAAACCATCCACCAAGGGGATCGCTGCATAGGAGTTTAGATAAGCTGGTGCACCCACAAGGGCAGCAATACCGATTGGCAATACACCTTCGCCACCCACAAACTGGGCCACGAATGAGGCAGGCACATAAGTGACCAACAAAGCTTCCATGACATAGGCAAAGGCGAGCCATTTCGAAAGGAACAAGAGGTTGGTCAGGCTTTCTTTTTTGAAGACGCCAACACGCTCTTCTTCTTGCCAGAAGGTCCAATTTGGTTTGCCCTTAAACTTGCCCGCGCCGCAAGTTGAACGCTTGTAGTTTTCTTTCAGCGGGTTGGCGATAACGCCACGATTGCCAATCAGTTTGATTGCATACCCGCCCAAAAGTCCAAGCGAAACAGCAAACGCTGCTTTGGATACCGCAAACTCTGCGCCAAGCACGGAGGCTGTGATGACGAATGATGGCGGATCAATAAGCGGCGAAGACAACCAAAAGGCCATCACAGCTGAAAGGGGCGCGCCCAAAGCCAAAAGGCCTGCGATAAACGGGATCACCTGACATGAGCAAAATGGCGACAGACCACCAATCAGCGCGGCGAGGAAAATTGCTTGCATTTCGCGCCCTTCAAAGGCCCGACTAACCAACGTTTCAGCACCGGTCGCTTTTAAAAATCCAATCAGAAATACAGCAACCAAAATAAAGGGCAATGTGCTGATGAAAGCACGGATCGCAAATTCTACGATTGCAGCCCATTGCGGCGCGTCCAATACTGCCACCAGCGCCAAAATGATTACAATAGCAAAGGGCACAGATTTGATGATTTTGGCAGGCTGAAACTTTGGCCGCCAGCCTTGGCCTTGTGTTACGTCAGACATTTTCTGCTCCTTTATCTTGAGCATTTTCATTCGAGTTTGCGTGCGGCTGAGTTTCGTCAACACAGCATTGCATGAGGATGAAGCCCGCAAGGTGCTCCAGCCCATCAAGTTCGGCGCGATTGATAATCGTTCTGCCCTGCTTTTCTTGGCTAACAATGCCTGCAGCCGTGAGAAACTTGAGATGATGATTGAGCGTTGAAGCTGGAATATTGGTGCGCGTTTGAATATCGCCCACGGCCAAACCCTTTCGACCGGCACGTACCAAACACATCAAAACCTCCAATCGCGGCTCCGACCCCATTGCCGCAAACGCTTGCGCGGCGGTTGTGATATCCGGATTTTCTTGGCTCACTTTAAGCTCCAACTGTTATTTCTATAATTCTAGTTATATAGAAATTTACAATAGCGCAAGGCAAAAGTTGAAGCTATTCCCGAAGGGCGGTTAGAACACTTAGCGAAAAACTAGGAACTATTATTATCCCTTGGAAATCTTGTGATGCGGGAAGCTGCCCTGTTGTTTGCACGACCAACAGTTTGCAGTCACCTTTGCTTTGGGTGGCCCGCCTGATTTTTTCAACGGTCTCGGTGAAGTTTTCGTGTTCCCGTTGAACGCGAATAAACGTAGGTATGTCGTTTGCATCTTTTGCATCAATGTACCCGTCTATGCCCGAATTCCTCTGAATCGGAGTATAATCAAGATTGTGCAAAACTGTTTGCGCCGTTAGGTTTTGATTGAGGAAAGACGACCTTCCCTTATTTAGAACCATTGACTCACTGACATGGCTTTTCTTGAGACGAGCAAGCGAAATCTCAACCGCTTGTTTCGATGAATCGATTCCAATCCACTTCCTATTTAATTGTTTTGCCGCAACAAGCGTTGTCCCGCTTCCGCAAAAAGGATCCAAAACAATATCATCAGGATCGCACGCAATTTCGATTATCCTGGAAACAAGATGAACCGGCTTTTGAGTTGGGTATCCTACGCGTTCTTTTGCCTTTGGGTTTAACAGCGGTATATCCCAAACGTCAGAAATTGGTACTCCCTTTTTGGCAACTCCTCGCACAGCCTTGCCATCTGTGTCGAGCTCATACACAGACTTGTTTCTCCAGTCTCTTGTGCGCTTTTGAAGTATCTGATCGACATTTGTTGTGGGTGAATAGCCATCAAATATTTGATTAAACTTGTAAGCACGTGACCTACTGTAGAAATAGATGTTCTGGTGAGCGTTTAGGAGCCCTCGTTTAGAATTTGACCATCGTCGGAATCGCCAAATGATCTCCGATTGAAAGTTTTTTACACCAAAAATTTCGTCTAGCAAAAAGCGGATGTGATGCGAAGCTGTTCTATCGCAATGAAAAAACAAACTCCCAGTTGACTTCAGCTTAAGGCGGAGTTTCATTAATCTCTCGCGCAGGAATTGAAGATAGTGTTTTTCATCTTCCCAACGGTCGTCAAATTCAACAACGCCATTCGCAGTAGTCATCGAATGCACCCTTTGTGTGAAAAAGGGCGGATCCAAGTAGATCATATCGACAGAGCTATCCGGAATACGATCCAACTCCAGCAAGCAATCACCGTGTAACAGCAAATTTTCAACGCTGTCTATCGTGCTCATTGGCGATGGCCTCCAACTCTTGTTTCAAATCCACTGCTGTGGCGTCTTTTACATATTCCCAAGCGCCGTCCCCATAGTAGTAATTGCCGCCAATTCCTTGATACAATGTCTCAAGGGTTCTTTGAATACGTTGGGCTTGAGCACGATTTGGATAGTAGAACATTACCCGAATTGGTCTATACCCTGCATCTCTAACACATTGAATTCTCGTGTGTTCCTTGGTGATGTGGTCTCCATCAGTGGTAGCATCGCGCCATTTGATTTCTATTGCGTCTTGCCCGTTTACAAGACAATCGATTTCAAACGTCTTAGGGCGTGTTCCCAAGGTATTCGGTATCTTGACTGATCCAGAATCGGGAAACTTCTCTAAGAAACACAACTTAGTAACCTCTTCCAAGAATGAACCAGCGTATTTGTACAAAAACCTGCCTTTATTCTGAAAAACATCAATATCGGATCCTTCTTTTGAGGACACTCCAAGAACACGGTAGATTAAGTGATGGCTCACATCATCGTTTTGCATTTCAGCGACCCGTGCATTTACACGTTTTTTGAGCTTCAATGCATAGTCCCCGGCGAGCTGCCTTATGCTTTCTGAAATACTCACGGTCATACCTCCAAAGAATCGAAACCGATATAAAGAATAAGCTTGCGATCAACTACGAACAAGCTGGTGTATTTCTGCCACGCGGGCGAACAAACCGAACCGATTTCAAAAAATCCGTCCCGCCAGATATTGCCAAATCATAAGTGCTTTGAAATTCTGTGCAGCTGTCGCCCGGCAGCGTACCCACCTATTCACATGGATCCATGCTGAAACGTTTCTTTTCATACTACCTGCCGCACAAGCGGCTATTTTATCTCGATTTTGGATCAGCCATTGCCTCTGGCATTTTGGAACTCTTGTTCCCCATCGCCATTATGCTGTTCATCGATCAACTTTTGCCCAGCGGAAACTGGCCAATAATCACATTGGTTTCGCTCGGGCTTTTGGCCATTTACGTTATCAATACTGGCTTGATGGCCATCGTCTCCTATTGGGGGCACGCACTTGGCATTCGCATTGAAACAGACATGCGAAACGCTGCATTTGACCATTTGCAAAAGCTGAGCTTTCGCTATTTCGACCACGCCAAAACAGGCAAACTGATCGCCCATGTCACAAAAGACCTGGACGATATAGGCGAAGTTGCGCACCACGGCCCCGAAGACATTTTCATCGCGCTGATGACCTTTTTCACGGCGCTTGTGATCATGTTTTTCATCAACTGGAAATTGGCCCTCATCACTGGCGCTGTCGCACCCATCATCACCTGGATGCTGGCAACCTATGGCACCGCCATGAGCAAGAACTTTCGTTCTCTGTTTGGGCAAATTGGTGAGATCAACACCCGTATCGCTGAAAGCGTTGGCGGTATGCGGTTGGTCAAATCATTTGCCAACGAAAAGCACGAACGAAAGCTCTTTCGGCAAACCACACAGCATTATAAAGATATCAAAATGAGCGCGTATAATTACCTCACCAAATCGTGGGTGATTTCTTATTTCTGCACGCGCTTCATGCAACTTGTGGTGATGGTTGCTGGTGCCTATTTCGTGACAAAAGGTGAAGTCACCGCCGGGGAATTTGTTGGTTTTCTAATCATTGCCGGCATCTTCGTGAAGCCGATTGAAAAGCTCACCAACATGCTTGATTTCTACCCGCGCGGCATTGCCGGTTTTCGTCGGTTCACTGACCTATTGGACACAAAACCAGACATTGTGGATGCGCCAGACGCCATCACAGCGAACAAGCTAAAGGGCGACATTGAGTATAAAAATGTCAGTTTCGCCTATGGCGAAAATGCGCGTGTGTTTAACGCACTCAATCTTTCGATCGCCAGTGGCGAAACCGTTGCGTTGGTAGGGCCTTCCGGCTCCGGAAAATCGACAATTTGCGCATTATTGCCGCGCTTTTATGAAGTCGATAGCGGCGAGATCACGATTGACGGCACAAGCATTGGTGCATTTACGCAAAGCTCTTTGCGCGAGCAAATCGGTGTCGTGGCGCAGGATGTGTTCTTGTTTGCAGGCACCGTGAAGGAAAACATCGCCTATGGCCGACTAGACGCCACTGACCAGGAAATCCGAAACGCCATCGAAAAAGCATCACTTGCCGAATTTGTGGACAATTTGGAGGACGGTTGGGACACACTAGTCGGCGAACGCGGCATTCGCCTCTCAGGTGGACAAAAGCAACGTCTGTCAATTGCTCGGATATTCCTCAAAAACCCGCCTATTTTGATCTTAGACGAGGCAACCTCTGCGCTCGATACCGCAACTGAGCGCCAAATCCAAAAGGCGTTGAAGGAGCTTTCCGTCGGGCGCACAACTTTGGTGGTTGCCCACCGATTGGCCACAATCCGCGATGCAGACCGGATTGTCGTTGTGACCCAAGAAGGCATTGTTGAGCAAGGAAGCCATACGCAATTGCTTGAGCAAGACGGCGCTTACGCGCAATTGCACGCGGCGCAGGCCAGCTAGATGTTGCAAGCTTTAATCAAGAAAGTGAAGTGAAATGATCACATATAAAATAGGCTTTGATCAGATCGATTGGGACTCTTTGTTGAAGCTTTACACCCTAACAGACGGGGTTATCGGCTTGGCGAGAAAGAAAGAACACGAACGTATTCAAAGGGCATTTGCAAATAGCTACAAGATCGTGACCGCCTGGAAAGGGCAAGACATCGTCGGAGCAGGCCGGATGATTTCAGACGGTGAGTGCTATGGGTGGGTCCACGATGTGGCTGTCCATCCAGACTATCGTCGCCAAAA
>CAJXLH010000157.1 GCA_913055925.1 uncultured Maritalea sp.
TTCAAAAAGTTCGCGGGTATCGACGTTTTCGATATCGAGATCGACGAAAATGATCCGGGCAAACTTGTTGATGTTATCGCGCCGCTTGAGCCAACATTTGGCGGTATCAACCTAGAAGACATCAAAGCGCCAGAGTGTTTTGAAGTTGAAGAAGCGCTTCGCGAGCGCATGAATATTCCGGTGTTCCATGATGATCAGCACGGCACGGCAATTATTGTTGCAGCGGCGGTAATCAACGGGCTTCGTCTCGCCAAGAAGAAGATTGAAGACGTGAAAATCGTCACGTCTGGTGCAGGCGCGGCGGCGATAGCGTGTTTGAACCTGTTGATCAGCCTTGGTGCGAAGCGCGAAAACATTTGGGTGGCAGATCGCGATGGATTGGTCACAACGTCGCGCAAAGACCCTATGGATCGCTGGCGCGCTTCCTTCGCGCAGGAAACTGACAAAACCACTATGGCAGAAGTTTTGCCGGGCGCGGACGTCTTTATTGGTTTGAGCGCTGCAGGCGTGTTGAAGCCTGAAATGCTCAAAGAAATGGCCGAAAATCCATTGGTGATGGCGCTTGCCAACCCAACACCAGAGATCATGCCTGAGCTGGCCAAAGAAGCACGCCCAGACGCTATGGTGTGTACCGGCCGTTCTGATTACCCGAACCAGGTCAATAACGTACTTTGCTTCCCGTTCATTTTCCGTGGCGCTTTGGACGTTGGCGCAACAGCCATCAACGAAGAAATGAAAATGGCGGCGGTGCATGCGATCGCAAAACTGGCTCACGAACCTGCACTTGAAGCGTCATCTGCGGAATCGGGAGCGACATTTGGTCCAGAATATCTCATCCCAAATCCTTTTGATCAGCGCTTGATGTTGCGCATAGCGCCTGCAGTGGCAAAAGCCGCGATGGAAAGCGGTGTGGCGACCCGTCCAATCGAAGATTTCGATGCTTATCATGATCGTTTGAACAGGTTTGTGTTCCGATCCGGCATGGTGATGAAGCCGATTATTGATATGGCGCGGTCCGCGCCAAAACGTGTGGTTTTTGCTGATGGTGAAGACGAGCGTGTACTTCGCGCCTCTCAAGTTGTTTTGGAAGACAATATTGCGAAGCCAATTCTTATTGGTCGTCCGCAAGTCATCGAGCATCGAATTGAAAAGTTCGGTTTGAACCTTGAAATCGGCAAAGATTTTGATGTGATCAACCCTGAGGATGACCCACGATATCGCGAATATGTGGATTTGTTCCACTCGCTCGTCGGACGGTCAGGGGTGACACCAGACACCGCACGTACCATTGTACGAACCAACTCAACAGTTATTGGCGCGCTCGCGGTAAAACGCGGTGAAGCCGATGCGTTGATTTGCGGGTTGCAAGGTCGTTACATCAAACACGTGCGCGATATCAAATCGATCATTGGCCTTGATAAAGGCGCATCGGATTTCTCTGCGCTTTCCATGTTGATCATGCGCCGTGGCGTATTCTTCTTCGCAGACACATATGTGACCATGGACCCAAGTCCGGATGAGCTTGTGGAAATCGCATTGCAAGCGCAAGCTCACCTCAAACGCTTTAATATTGAAGCGAAAGCAGCACTTTTGAGCTATTCAAACTTTGGTTCGCGTGATGGAGAATCTTCCTACAAGATGCGTGAAGCCTATAAAAAATTGAAGGCCGTTGCGCCGGAGATGATCATTGAAGGCGAGATGCAGGGTGACCTTGCGCTCAACCAAATGCTTCGTGAGCGCTACATTCCAAACAGCGAACTCAAGGGTGAAGCCAACCTATTGTTGTTCCCGAACTTGGATGCGGCGAACCTTTCCATGACCTTGATGAAAGAGTTCAACGACGCGCTTTCCGTTGGGCCGATTCTAATGGGCGCTAAGCAACCTGCGCACATCTTGTCACCATCTGTGACCAGCCGTGGCATTGTGAATATGACAGCTGTCGCTGTATCTGAAGCAGTTGGTGCGGACGCTGAATAGCGTCCGCCTCGCGGCTTATTGAAAAGCCGTCTCAGCAAAAGATCGTAGCTTTCGAGAATGAATTGAGTGCGCTGGCTGGTCGCGGAGGATTTCCATGGCGCGAATGCCAATCTCCAAGTGCTTTGAGACCTGATCTCGATAAAAATCACTCGCCATGCCAGGCAGCTTTAATTCGCCATGCAATGGCTTGTCTGAGACGCAGAGCAGGGTGCCGTATGGCACGCGGAACCGGAACCCGTTGGCCGCGATTGTGGCGCTTTCCATATCAAGCGCGATGGCGCGTGATTGAGAAAGCCGCTGTGCGACCTCAACTTGATCTCGGAGCTCCCAGTTCCGGTTGTCAAATGTTGCTACCGTGCCTGTGCGCATAATGCGTTTTTTCTCTGACCCAGTGAGCTTGGTGATCTCACCAACCGCTTGCTCCATTGCCACTTGAACTTCTGCGAGTGCCGGAATCGGGACGGAAATCGGTAGATCGGCATCAAGCACATGGTCTTCACGCACATAGGCATGAGCCAGCACATAGTCGCCTAAGTCTTGCGAGTTGCGTAGCCCGGCACAATGTCCGAGCATCAACCAAGCATGCGGGCGCAGCACGGCGATATGGTCCGTAATTGTTTTTGCGTTGGATGGGCCAACGCCAATATTGACCATGGTGATACCTGAGCCATGTTTTGACTTAAGGTGATAGGCCGGCATTTGCGGTTCGCGCGGCGGCTTTGTGCCTGAGGATTCTTTGCCCACGTTTTTGTTGTGGGTGACAACGTTCCCGGGCTCCACGAAGGCATGGTAATCAGGGTGCCCATCTTCCATAAACTGATGCGCTAATCGGCAAAACTCATCGATATAAAAACCATAGTTTGTGAACAGCACAAAGTTTTGAAAATGCTCAGGATTTGTTGCAGTGTAGTGCGCCAGACGATGCAATGAATAGTCAACACGCGGGGCTGTGAAAGCCGCGAGCGGGTAAGGCCCACCTTGCGGGGGGATGAAGGTCCCGTTGGCAATTTCATCGTCCGTATGCGCCAAATCCGGTGCATCAAAAATGTCACGCAATGGAATGCCTAGTGCATTGATGGCATCGCCATCCAATGTTGTTGAGCGATCAAGCGCAAAATGCACCGGAATTGGCGTGTCGGATTCGCTGACCTCAATTTCGCAATCGTGGTTTTCCAACAGCAGCTTGAACTGTTCTGTGAGGTAATATTTGAACAGTTCTGGCTCGGAGATAGTTGTTCGATAAATGCCGGGCGAGTGCAAAAAGCCATAAGGCAAATGAGAATCGATTTTTTGGTAGCTACGAGATTGCACTTGAGCCTGAGGGTAGGTGGCGCGTATCCGTCCTTTAGGGGGCTTGCCGTTGGAGAGCTCGATCACCGCATTTTGGATGAATTGTGTGTTCCGCTTATAGATTTCGGCCACATATTCTTGAGCTTCGCTCGGGTCAGTGAATGACTTTGTTGGCATCGGTTCGGGACGGATAATATCCATGCAAACTCCTAAATTATTTATCTTTTCTTTGTGACTAGATCACACGTTTAAGCGCTTATGCAAGGGCAGGCGATGTGTTTAGTTTTGCTGCCAAATTTCATTTTTTTGATCACAAGAATGTGACAGCTCTTTAAAGCGATTTTGGGCACACCATATCTCGGTTATGCGGCCGGCTTGTTTGCCCTTTGTCGGTCGCTCCGGTCGTCGCTGTCGGACATGTCCCCCTTTGCAGCCCTCAACCATGTCCGACGGCGACCCAAACTCTTTCCCGATTAAGACCTAATTTGCTGTAGCGCGCCGTTTTCCTTCTTCTGCGGCGTCGATCAGTTCTTTTTCCATTAGGTCGGCTACCGTTGAAATCATGCGTGAAAACAGCGCCGCCATGACTTTTGCCATGAAGGTTTTGGGCGTACCTGAAAACACCAAAGTGACCTTGGATCCTTCGCCTTCAGGCTCCACAGTGTATTTGGTCACATACTCGGTGCCGTGATTAAACGCTTCCACCACAAAGGTGGACGGTTTGTCCATGACGGTTACTTCCATGATCTCAGATGCTTCTCTGCCCATCATGATACGTGTTTCTTTCAATTTCGTGCCAACTGCGACAGGCCCGTCGGATATCATCTGCACGTCTTTGATGCCGCCAATATATTCGGGTGCATTTGGAAAGTCGGAAATAACGTCAAATGCAATGTCGGGGGAGCATTCGAAATGCTTTGAGATTGTAATTGTTGGCACTGAATTTGATCCTATTCTGGGTACTTTTCCGCCATGTAGGCGACTGATCTGGTGACAATTTCTTCCAAGATTGATTCATCAATGTCGCTCAAGCGCTTGATGTAAAGACAGCTTTTTCCATTTTTGTATTTACCTAGCTTATCAAGCAATGCGTCATATTCGGAAAAGCCGCTCATAATATACAAGGCGATATTTGCTTTTCGTGCTGCAAAACCTGAACGCATGAATTCGCCTTCGCGGCCGCTTTCATATTTGTAGTGATAGTTACCAAATCCAATGATCGAGGTGCCCCACATTTTGGCGGGTGCACCAACAATTCGCTCCATCATGTCCCTGATTTTCAGGCAATCAGCGCGTTTGGTGTCGTCTTCGATTTGCAGCAAATACTCATTTACATCAGCATCTGTTTCTTGGGTTTTGTTTTGATTTTTGCTCATGCCCCATCTCCTTGAAATGAGAATAGGAAAAAATCCTAGCAGCGGCTAGTCTTTGACTTCATGCCGATTGCCGAAGTCGGTGATTGCACGCTGAATGATTTGTTCTAAAACTGATTCATCAATGTCGCTTAAGCGTTTGATATACAAGCAGCCTTTGCCGACTTTGTGTTTGCCCAATTTTGCGAGCAATGGGTCGTCTTTGTCTGGGTACCACAGCACATAAAGCGTTATTTGCGCCTTGCGGTTAGCAAAGCCGATGCGAAAGGTTTCGCCTGAATGCCCGCTTGGATATTTGTATTTGTAGCTCGAAAATCCTAAGACGCATGGCCCCCACATTTTGGCGGGCCAACCACTTTGTCGCGACATCATTGTGTAAATCTTTTCGCAATCTGAACGTCGGTTCGGGTCTTCAATTTGGGCGAGGAAATCCTCGGGGGTCTGTTCTTCAGTCATAATGGCAATCATCACACGGTGTATTGTTGCGTCAAGATTTTACTTGCAAACGTTTAGTCGATTAGCTAAATGACGAAATCATGGAAGAAGATTTTGCATTTGTAGCCAATGCGCTTGCGCATGAAAAAAGGTTGAAAATTCTTGAGTGGCTCAAGGATCCGGTCGGAAACTTTCCCCCTCAGGTTGATGGTGACTTGATCAAAGATGGTGTTTGCTCCGGTTTTATCGCCGACAAGCTGGAGGTCAGTGCGCCAACTGCATCTGCGCATTTGGCCTTGTTGCGGGATGCTGGGCTGATAACCCCGAAGCGCATTAAAAAGTGGACCTTTTACAAGCGCAACGAAGAAGAAATTCAGGCCGTTGCCAAACGTATTTCAAACGAACTTTAGGTCATAGAAATGAATGAACTTGAATTGCATGCCCGTTCGGATGAGGCGGCGCAGCGTTACCTTTCTGGTCTAGCCGATCGACGTGTGTTTCCCACCAAAGAGGCGATCGCGGCGCTTGATCAGTTTGATGAGGAGCTACCAATAAATGGGGCAGGCGCAGACGATACACTTTCGCTTCTAGAACGTGTTGGCACACCTGCGACGGTCACATCCAACGGTGGTCGTTATTTCGGGTTTGTCATTGGTGCATCATTGCCAGCTGCCTCCGCAGTTGAACGACTTTGTGCTGTTTGGGACCAATGTGGCAGCTCATTTGTGGGTTCTCCAGTTTCAGCCAAGTTAGAAGATGTGGCCGCGCGTTGGGTTCTTGAAATTTTGGACTTGCCCCGGGAAAGCAGGGTCGGCTTTGGCACAAGTGCAACAGCTTGTGGACTATCGGCATTGGCGGTCGCACGTCGCGCTTTATTAAACCGCCAAGGTTGGGACATTGATGCTGATGGCTTGATCGGCGCGCCCGAAGTGAAAATTGTAATACCTGAAACAGTGCACATCACCGTCAAAAAAGCCGCAAAACTGTTGGGCTTTGGTTTGAAGCGCTTGATCGTCGCGCCGTGCGACGACAGGGGGCGGGTTATCCCTGAGCAGCTACCTAAGTTGGACGAGCTTACCATTTTGTGCTTGCAGGCGGGTGAGGTGAACAAGGGCGATTTTGATTTATTTGCCGACATCATCCCTAAAGCCCAATCTGCAGGTGCTTGGGTGCATGTTGATGGGGCGTTTGGTTTATGGGCACGTGCCTCCAAGGAAAAGCGACACCTAACGAGGGGCGTTGAATTGGCCGACAGCTGGACAACTGACGGTCACAAATGGCTAAACACGCCTTATGACGGCGCAATGGCGATTTGCCGACATGCGGAAGAATTTGCAGCAACGCTGAATTCTGATGCGGTTTATTCAACTGCCGAGCCATTTGCGCAAAAGAATCTCGTTCTTGAGTTTTCTCGTCGACCACGCGGTGTTCCGATTTGGGCTGCATTGCGGTCTTTAGGCAAAGACGGCGTTGATCAGATGGTTTCTCGGCATTGCAGACAAGCGCAAAGGCTTGCTGATGGGTTGCGCGAACTCGGCGTGACCGTTTT
>CAJXLH010000158.1 GCA_913055925.1 uncultured Maritalea sp.
GAGCTTTCGGTAATGCGTTCCATGGCTTGTGTCGCCTGGCGCATAACCTCACCACCCTCTTCCGCGGTCTTACGAACGCGTTCCGCATTTTGGCTCGCATCGTCCGCTTCCTTGGCGTTTTCAAGAACCGTACCCGACAATTCACGCATCGCAGTTGCTGTTTCAGCAATTGTTCCTGCCTGGTCGTTGGTGCGGCTTGAAAGGTCATTCGCACCTTCCAAAATCTCGCCAGTTGCGGTGCGCAATGTCCGAGATGTTGAACGAAGCTGATCAACAACTTCAGAGAGCTTTTCACTCACGCGGTTTGTGTCATCCTGCAATGACTTAAACGCGCCTTTATATTCGCCTTCCATGCGTTGCGTTAGGTCAGTGTTCGCAAGAGCTGAAAGCACTTTTGCTGTTTCACCAACGCCGCGATCAACCGTATCAACAAGGTTGTTCACGCCATGTGCGAGGCGGTTAAGCTCCTCATCTGGGAACTCGGCTTGCACACGTTGTGAGAAATCACCGTCGACAGCGGCATCAACGACCACGCCGAATGCGCTTTGAAGCTCTGCCATCATCTCTTTGCGCTCAGCGCTACGACGTTGTGAAGCTTCTTTTTCCTGCTCGGTCATTTGGTGAACTTTAATGCCGTTTTCGCGGAACACTTCCACGGCACGAGCCATTTCGCCAAGTTCATCCGTGCGGTCTGCGCCAAGGACCTCTACATCAAGGTCACCATCCGCCAACTCGCGCATTGTATCTGTGAGACGGCTGATCGCTCCGGTGATTGAGCGTGAGAACAACAGGCCAAGCAACACGGCAATCGCCATTGTTGCGCCACCAACGAGCAACATCATGTTGCGCATGTCGGTTACTGGCTTATGCAGCGCAGCCATGCTTTCAACCGCAGCCATTGCCCAATTTATACCCGCAAAGGAAACCGGAACCGCTTCGATGTGCAAGGCCATGCCGCGATAGTTGTTGGTTACACCACTCGCTTGTTCGCCCTCAAGCGCTTTAGTAATCGCTTCAGATTCATAAGAAGTGGTGAAACGATCATCTTCCTCAGTGAAGGTTGAATCAACGCGCAAGAGATTGTCTGCGCCCACGAGAATTGTTTCACCAGTGTCGCCTAGACCTTTCTTCAACTCGATGAAGCCAGCAATTGTTGAAACTGGTACGCCGAATACTAGGACGCCTGCGACTTCGCCCTTTTTATCTAGGACCGGAGCGCCCATGAAGCTGGCAATGTTACCATTGTAAGCTGCATATGGTGCAAAGTCAGAAAAAACGACTTCGCCTTCCGGCGCTTCAAGTGCCGCCTTATGCAGTTTTTGTAGGTCAGTGCCTTCTTCCAACACAGTCGCGAAATCGGAATTTTTGAAAACTGAATATACGACAACGCCATCATTGCTAACGAGCATTATATCGCGATAGCCCGCATTGACCGCTTGGGTCGCCATGCCCGGGTGGATACGTGAGTGCGTAAAGTCGTAGTTGGTGAACTGTTTCGCTGTATTGGCGAGGTGACGCTCATTTTCCGGGTGTGGGTTTTTGGTGATGAAACCGTCTTGCAAAAACTCGGTCGGTTTTGCGTCTGATTGCTCCCACGTTGTGCGCAGCTCGCCGATTGATCCACCAAGTGCAGGATCAGCAGCCTTCTTCAACAGGTCAGCCTTCATCTTTTCAAGTAAGTCGGTGACTGATTGCGCACGAATACTTGCGATTGTTGACAATCGCTGCTCAGCCATTTGCGTCACTGTTGCTTCGCTTAGTCGGTAGCTGACAAAGCCAACCCCGAGGGCGACAAACAGCGCGGCACCCAAAAGCGCCATTGGCAGCTTTTGTGCAATTTTGATCGTTGGCATTTTAATCTTCTTGAACATTGAGCCCCGTCTCCGCTCGTTCCACTTACGCTTACTCGTTGTGCTATTGCGCACGAACGCCCAGCCGGCGATCCCCAACCCGTTGCTGAACAGACTTTTATGGTTGACGATGGTACAATGTAATGGGTGAATCAAATCTAAATAAAACTGGCCGAATACTGCAGTAAATAGGCCTTTAATTGGTATCTAAACCATTCGGAATATTGGTAAATTCAACCCAATTAGTCGCATAAATTCAGATGGTTACAGATTTTACAGGTATTCGGACTTTGCATTTCTCTATTTTGTTAATCGACACATCGACGACGGTTTTAATTTACGACATGAATCAAAACGAAATTAGGCGTTGTGACAACGGACGAATGGCGCGCGCTGATTTGAAGCTCGAGGATGCAGAAAGTGCATTTGCGCGCACCGCTAGCCAGCGCGCAGGAAACCGCAGGCTCACAAATCTTAATTTTGAAGAGAAGAGAGAAATGTCCGCCGGGCAGAAGGCCGCCCAGCGCGCAATTGAAAATCTATGACAATGCGCCGATAACGGCTTCGATTTTCTTTTTCATTGTGCCGGCGTCAAATGGCTTGATGACGTAATTGTTCACGCCACAGCTGATCGCCTCTTTGACTTGCTCTTTGTCACCACGGCCTGTGGCCATGATGAACGGCATCGCAGACGTTTTAGGGTGCTTGCGAATAACTTTGAGCAACGTCAATCCGTCCACATCATCCATGTTCCAATCGGAAATTATGAGATCAACATTTGCCGACTCAAGCTTCATCAAAGCGTCGCGACCGGACTTCGCTTCAATGACATTCTTGAAGCCAAGTTGGTTGAGAATGAACTTACAGATCCCACGCATGGATTGCTGATCATCAACAATCAAAACGCACATCGAACTTGCTTTGGGCATTAGCAGATGCCTCGATTACTGGTTATTTCGCGACTTAGTTTAATATCGATCATATTCATTAACCGTTACTAATCTCTCAATGGCTCTATGCAGCTGCTTTTCGGCGCTGCAAAGCTTCGATCAATTTTGCGGCACCTTTTTCGACCGCCACTTCTTCTTCCACAGCACCTAGCTCCATCGCAGCCCGTGGCATGCCGTAGATCAGTGCTGATGATTTGGATTGTCCAACCGTGTAGCAACCCGCGTCTCGCATTTGTTTCATGCCTTGCGCACCGTCCTTACCCATTCCGGTAAGAATTGCGCCAACGGCGTCTGCTCCGACTTGCTTCGCGACAGATTCGAACAACACGTCAACCGAAGGTCGGTGACCGGATACTGGACCGTCTTCCCCTAGGCGGCATTTGAGTTGGCCAGAGCTTTTTTCTACCCGGAGGTGAGCATGACCCGGTGCCACATAGGCGTGACCGGGTTCAAGTGCTAACCGTTCGGTGGCTTCCACAACTTTTAGGCCACATGTTTCGTCAAGGCGTTGCGCAAAGCGCGATGTAAAGCCCGATGGCATGTGCTGCGCGATCACCACAGGGGGCGCATCGTTTGGCAGACCTGAAAGCACTGTTTTGATGGCTTCCACACCACCAGTTGATGCTCCAAGAGCAATCAACGCTTTGGACGAAAGCTTCGCGCCTGAACCAATTACTGGTACGGGTGCTGCTTTTTTCGGCTCTTGGCCGCGAGACATGGCGCGTCCACGCACATCTGATTGTGCTGCGGCAATAACTTTTTCGCGTACTTCGCGACCAAATTGTTCAAGGCCACCGGCCAGATCGTGGCCAGGTTTTGCAACAAAATCCACCGCGCCCAATTCAAGAGCAAGCAAGGTTTCCTGCGCGCCTTTTTGGGTCAGTGTTGAAATCATCACCACCGGCGTTGGGCGCAAGCGCATAATCTTTTCAAGAAACGCCAAACCATTCATGTTCGGCATCTCGATATCGAGTGTCACCACATCTGGGTTGAGCGTTTTGATTTTGCCGCGTGCATCAATCGGGTCACATGCTGTGCCCACAACGTGAATATCGTCGCCAGCTGAAAGCAGCGAAGAAAGCACTTCACGGATAAGCGCTGAATCATCAACAACAAGAACTTTGATCATGCTGCGCTCCTAGAGCTTGAGCCCAGCTTGTTCTGGTAAATTGTCTTACCGACAAGCTTGAATTTGTCTGCAACTGAATTAAGGTTTTCTGAGTGACCGATATACATAAACGCGTTTGGCGCGAGCAGTTCACCCATTCGTGTGAACATTTTCTCTTGTGTCGGCTTGTTGAAATAGATCGCCACATTACGGCAGAAAATGGCATCAAACGGTCCGCGCATTGGCCAACCTTCCATAAGGTTCAACGGCTTAAACGTCACCAATGAACGCGCATGTTCTGGAATTTTCACCGTGCCATCGCCGGCACGCTCGAACATATTCATGCGCTCTTGAGACAAGCCAGAAAGATCGCCTGCTTTGTAGATGCCGGTTTTGGCTTTTTCCAACACGTTAGTGTCGATATCTGTCGCGAGAATTTTGAAGTCCCACTTTTTGAGCGCCGGATGCGCATTAAGTAGGCTGAGCGCAATTGTGTATGGCTCTTGCCCAGTCGAACAACCCGCTGACCAAATGCGCAAACGCGAGCGATTTGGGTTCGCCGGATTATTTACAATCGACCCGATGTAATCGTTAAGGTCCGCAAAATGGTGATCCTCGCGGAAAAACCGCGTGAGGTTTGTTGTTAGCGCATTGATGAATTCTTGGATTTCGTCCGGCGTCGCATTTCGATCCAAATGATCCAAATAGGCCGTAAACGTATCCAAGTTTAGTCGTCGTACGATTTTTGACAGGCGCGAAACCACGAGCGTGCGCTTGGCATCACTCATAGAAATGCCCGCAAGCTCGTAAACTTTGTTCCTTACCGCTTCAAATTCGCGATCCGACAACGAAATTTCACCGCTATCCATTTTGTTGCTCGCCCCTCTTGGTACGCAATTACACAAATCCACCATGTCGACTGGGGTCAGACGCATGGTTTTGTCCCGATGGCCGCATTGTCAAAAACTCCTCAGACAATGGGCTCCTTTTCGCATTGTCGCCTGTGTCCCCTTATTTTTGGTAAATGAGGGCCATCAAGTTCCAAATTGAACGGTAAACTTGTGTTCTGAACCAAATTTAGCGCAAGCAACGCGCTGCCATTATGGCAACGCCACCATAGGACCGACACTAATTTGCAATGGTTAACAGATGGTTTTCACACCAACTCAGCGTAAACTAAAAAATAACGAAATCGCTCAGTCCTAGAACAATTCGATATCGTCGTGTTCGACTGCTGGCTTGTTGGCTTTCGAAATCTCGTCTTTGATGAGGCCATCGTTGACAGAGCTATCAAGATGTTTGACGAAAACGCGCCCTGGCACTGGCTGGAACACCACGCGGCGCGCGAATGTACCGCCCAAATCCTCAGCTTCAGCCTTATAACCTTCCGCTGCAAGGAAACCGCGGACAAATGCGGCATTCTTTGCACCAACATCATCCATTTTTTGGTTGATGTTGCCGCCGCCAAAGACTTTAATTTCCAACTCAGAGCGTTGGCCTGAACCTTGGGTCAGGACTTTGTTGATCAGTTCTTCCATGGCGTACGCACCATAACGAGCGCTCTCGCCATATTTGTCTTTTGAACTGTCTGACTGAACACCGAGCAAGAAATGGTTCATGCCGCCAACACCGGTTACCCGGTCGCGGACGCAAGCAGCAATGCATGACCCAAGAACAGTCGAAAACGCAGTTTCCGCTTCACCAGACACATGGCAGTCGCCCTGGTGAACTTGTACTGTAGCGTTTCTTGGAATGTCTCGAGGTGATCTTACTGTCACTGATTCTACCCATTTCTTTGCAGTTCAGTACCACCATGCCGGAAATTTATTAGTGAAATGCTAACCACAAAGGAAACAAGTGGTTTTGAACATGGCAAATGAAAGTACCAGTTAGGATTTAGAATGTAGCGTGGCAGGACTGGTAAGAGGGGAATACACCATGTCACTAGACAAACTCGCTACGGAATTGGACGAGACAGCGCGCCAAACGGCTGAAATGATTTATAAAATCAATGAGAGCCTTGAAGTATTGATGGACACCAGCATCGACTGCCAAACAGCGCGCGACACAGCCGTTCAACAAATGATTGTTGCCTTGCAGGCGCAAGATCGCATTCAACAACGCAGTGATAATATTGCCCGTGCCGCACGCGTGATGGCAAAAGTTATTGGCGAAGTGGCGGACAGTTTAGAACATGAAGATGTTTGGGCCGGTCTTACACTTGACGAGCTACGCAAGCCTGGACTGCATGCCGTTGCAGCCCGTGCCGAACCAGATGATGTTGAATTGTTCTGATCCCTCAAGGACCAAAATCAACAAAAATAAAGCCCGGTGAAAACCGGGCTTATTTTTTGTCTGCTGGGCAGTTAGGCGAAGTTAGATTTCTTCGCCTGTTTGACCAACAACTGATTCAAGATCAATAAGACCAACCATGCGGCTGTCGTGCGTGACGATGCCATCAAGAAGTTCTGAGTCCATGCTTTCGCCTTCTGGCACAGGATGGATATCGCTTTTTTGAACTGTGAGAATGTCGGAAACGGCATCTACCAAGATACCAATCCATTTTTCGCCAACTGCCAAAACAACAACAACGTGCGTTTTTGTTGCTTCTGTTACGCCAGCGCCAAATCGCGCGCGCAAATCAAAGATTGGAACAATCGTGCCACGCAAGTTGACGACACCGCGCACAT
>CAJXLH010000159.1 GCA_913055925.1 uncultured Maritalea sp.
ATTGACGCCCAAAAGCTCGGCCAACCCGTACCGCTTTCATATTTCGTGTCCGATGGATAGACCGCCAAATCGCAGCCCGCACAGTGATATGTGCCTTTACGCTTCTCTTTGAGAAGATCCGAAGTATAGGGGCGTTCTGTTTCTTCTTCACGCAGCACCAAATATTGGTTCTCCGTTAGAATCGCACGCCACTCTTCCTCAGTGCGGGTGAATTCAAAGTCACCCTCTGCTGCTGTGGCTGACGATTTTTGATTTTGCCAAACAAAAGCACCGCCACCTACACCAAATGCCGCAGCTGCTCCGAATAAAAGCCCGTTCTTTTTCAAGAAATTGCGTCGTGTCATTTTAGAATTTGTCATGGTGTTTTCCTTTGCCAAAAATGGAAGGGAATGGTCGGCCCAGTTTGGGCCGACCGATTAAGGCTTATTTTGGAACCAAAACCGCGTTCACAACGTGGATCACACCGTTTGATTGCTTCACGTCAGCGATTGTGACTTTCGCCGCATTCATGTTTTCATCAATGATATAAAGCATGCCATTTTGCACTTGAGCAGTTAGTGTGTCACTGCTCACTGTTTTGAATGACCATGTGCCACCATTTTCTTTGGCTTTGGCCATGATGTCAGCGCCAGACCAGTTGCCAGCGGCAACGTGTGCTGTAAGCACTTTAACAAGCATTTCTTTGTTTTCAGGCTTCAAAAGCGTTTCAACAGTGCCTTCAGGAAGCGCCGCAAATGCGTCGTTTACTGGTGCAAAAACAGTGAATGGACCTTTTGACGCCAATGTGTCGACCAAGCCAGCAGCTTTAACTGCAGCCACCAGTGTGGTGTGGTCTTTTGAGTTTACAGCGTTTTCAACGATGTTTTTGTCTTCATACATCGGTGCGCCGCCAACCATTGGGTTTTCAGCAAATGCTGGTGCTGATGCCAATGCAATGCCTGCTGCCACAAAAACTGCGCTTGTAGATTTCAAAACTGATTTAAACATTCTCGAGTTCTCCATTTTTCATGTTCACCCTTTTTTTCGGGGTTACTGAAGCTACGGAGCCCGGTTGCGAATTGTTTCAAAAAAACTGAATTTTTTTGAAACTTGTTTATTTTCAGTTGGTTATCCCACAACCAATGGTGCTGATGCGACCACTGGACCGGTAGGCAAGCCAGAAGGTGAACCGCCAATTGGTTCAAGCGAAATGGCCAACACAGCACCTTCAGCAATCAAAGATGCAGTTTCAGAGGCCACATCGAGACGGGTTTCGCCTTTGGCATTTATGACACCTAAGGAAATGGGGTTAGGCGAAGCGTCCGTGATCAACCACAATTCGCGATCTTTTGTTGCGTCGGGTTCAAGATCGGCAACAATGATCACGTTTGCATTGTTGTTTTCAACCCGCGCACTAATCGGCTGACCTTCCTCGGTCATGGCCGCAACCAGCAATGGCGCTTGGGGCGCAAAGAATATGGGCATGAGATTAAAGCTGCCAACTGCAGCTACGACAAATAATCCAAGAGCCAGGCCTGCGGCCATAAACTTATTGTTCAACCACGCCATCCAGCTTTCTTTTGGCTTCTCAACCAAATTAAGCCGCGTTTGGATTTGTCCAAAGATGTGCGGAGATGGTTCTTGTGGTGTTATCTCATCCAACAGCGGCTGCAACCGCTCGGACCAGCCATCGACTTCGTAGCGAAAGGCCAAATCGTTGTCATAGCGCTTTTGCGCTTCAGTGAGCAGGTCACCATTCAGCGCGCCCACCGCATATTCGGCAGCAAGCATTTGGTCGCGTTGATCTAAAGAAGTTGTCATTGGCTTAGACACTCCTTTAGTTGCATCAAGCCGCGTCTGATCCAGGTCTTCACCGTATTCAGCGGCTTATCTAGCGCATCGGCAGATTGCTGATAAGACCAGCCTGATAAATATGTGTGGCGAACAGCAAAAGCATGATCATTGTTGAGCTGGTCAAGACATAAGTCGATCTGCGCCTTTTGATCGCGCGCCAGCGTTGCCTGTTCTGGCGTTGGCCCGAGATCACGAATATCATCATGGTCCGCCAAATCATCGTGTGGTTTGCCTTTTGCGCGCAACCGATCAATCGCTTGATTGCGCGCAATGGTGGACAGCCACGTGATCACGCTCGCACGTCCCACGGCAAATCGATCGGCTTTGTGCCAAATTTTGATGTAAGTTTCCTGCAACACGTCTTCTGCTTCGCTCCTATCCTTTAAGATACGCAAGCAGATGCCAAAAAGTTTCGCAGAAGTTTTTTCGTATAGCAACGCGAATGCGCGGCGGTCCTTTAAAACCACCTGCGCAATCAGCTGTTCTAAATCTGATGTGCCCGCGCTTTGCGTCGCGGCACAGGTTTGATCGTACATTTGACGATCCTTTTGCCCTGTTCAAAGCTCTTTACGCTTCGAATGGGCAATTGGATCACCACAATGTATATCCACCATCAATCACAAGCGATGCACCTGTCATATAGCTTGAGGCATCGCTTGCGAGATAAACGATCAATCCGCCGAGTTCCGGTGGGTTCCCTGCCCGCCCCATAGGCGTTGACGATGTCATTTGTTCAATGACTTCTGGCTTTGTCTTGTTCCATTCCACATTGGCGTCGGTCATGAAAAGACCTGGACAAATGGCGTTGGCCGTAATCCCATAAGGTGCCCAATCTGCTGCTGTGGCACGTGTAAACTGCACCATCGCCGCTTTGGACGTTTCATAAGATCTACCGCCAATCCCACGATTGGACACATAGGCATTCATCGACGCGATATTGATGATCCGACCGCCCTCACCGCGTTCAATCATTTTCTTGCCAAAAATTTTGGTGCCCAAAAAACAATGGGTCAGATTGAGGTCAATCGCCGCTTGCCATTGCTCAAGCGTTAAATCTTCGGTTTGGTCGGGACTGGTACGACCGCCCACATTGTTGATCAAAATATCGAAATTGCCGATCCGCCCTTCCGCCAACTCTTTGAAGGTCTCCTGACATTCTTCAGGGTTACCAAGATCGGCAACCACACCGTCAATTTTTGGTCCAATTTCTTGGAGTTCGGCAATGGTTTTATCAATCGTTGTTTGATTGCGGCCGGTGATGATCACATCGGCCCCGGCTTCTAAGAGGGCTTTGGCCATTTCTTTGCCCAAGCCTCGGCTAGAACCTGTAATCAGGGCGCATTTGCCCCTCAGGCGAAACTGATCCAGTACGCTCATTTGCATCTCCACATTGTGATTTTGGCGCTTTTGCGCTCTTTGATTATTTCTTTTTTGCGCGGGCGCGGGCGCCGCGTTGTTCAACTTCTGCCACCAGAAAATCTAAATCGTCTGGCTCCAGGCTTGAAATATTCTTCGCCAATTTGTTTGCAAGCTCGGTGGCTTTTGGCTCTAGGCCAGCCGTTTCGATGGTGATTTTAGGGTCGGAAATCTCCGCCAACCTTTGCAGCTCTTCAGCTTCATCCCAGATCACATTGAAATACGCAATAATGCGTTGCAGCATGAACCAGGTTGGCGTGCCGCGATGGCCGTGTTCCAGCGCTGACAAATAGGCAGATGAGACATTTAGGTCCTCGGCCATCTTTTTGAGCGGAATATTCCGCTCTTGGCGCATTTTTCGAATTTTGGCCCCAAGCGGCGTCATTTCTTCGCCCTTTTTAGCCGCACATAGAGCGCCCCGCTGCCGCCATGCTGTTGGGCAGACTGATCTGTGCCGGCCACCATATGGAAAAGGCTTGGCTCCTTGAGCCAATTTGGCACGAGATGACGCAATACCCCGCGCTGCTCAAACTCGGCGTAACCAGTACGTTTGACGCCCTTGCCGGTGATCACAAGCACGTTGCGTGCGCCGCTATAATAAGCGGTGGAAATAAAGTGATTGAGCGCCGAGCGCGCCTCATCTTGTCGAAGCCCGTGCAAATCCAATGTTGCATCAATATCCACCCGCCCACGCGCAATTTTGCGGCGCAGTTTGTGGTCCATTACCTTGTCAGGTTTTGGCGCCGTGACCACCGAGTTGAAATGCGGCAAATGCCGATCTTCATTGTGAATATGGGTGTTGAGCGGTGACCAGCTTTTTGACTTCGGCCGCACTTTCACGCGCGGCTTTGTCAATGGTTCATGCGGCTCTTGGTGCGCAGCTTTCACCCGCAAAACTTCTTCGGTTTGCGGGCGAAGGGGCGAGACCGATTTGGTGACCTCGCTCCAAAGGTGCCAATCGGCAAGATCTTTTGCTGATTTTTTGGCACGTTTCATTGGATTGACGCCTTTTGATGGCCGTTAGTCGAGTTGGCTTGTGCTCACCAATTTCCAGTTCGGATCGCGCGACTTGGTTGAACGCTGATAAGTCCACTCATCCGCAATATCCATCACGGCTTCTTCATGGCCATCTACCAGATTGCCATTCTCATCCTTTGTCGCCGATACAACTTGCGCGCCATATTCGAGCGTCACCATGGCGTTTTTGCCATCCATTTCGGCGTTCTTCAATTTCACGTCAGAAAATCCAACAAAGGTGAAATCGACAGTTTGCTTATTGGTTTCACGTTCTTTAATCGCAGCTTCAAAATCGTCATAAACCGACTTATCAAGGATCATTTTAAGGGTCTTGCGATCACCTTGGGCAAAAGCAACCACCACCATTTCATAAGCAGAAATCGCTCCATCCATAAATGATTTTGGGCTAAAGCTTGGGTCAGCGGCAACAATGTCGCTCAAACCTTTTGCCAGCGCCTCGTCACCTTTGGCATAGCGTTCAATTTCTGCTTCCATTTTCAAGCGGTGCTTGTCTTCGTTCAGATTTGCCGGGCGAACAGCTTGCTCACGTCCAGGCAAGCTAACGACATTATCAGCGTCATCGCGGCTCTCTTTTTGATCTTTTTCTGGACGCTCCGGACGTTCAAATCCATCTCGCGTGCCCAACACACTTCTTAGGCGCAGCAGCACAACGACAGCAACAACTAGAAAGAATAAGGTTGGAAGATCGAAAAATTCACCCATATTTGCCTCGGTTTAGCGTCGATTGTTCACCGGCGCTCTTAAATTTTGCATTATTGACCTATATATAGACCAGAAATTGGCTGTGACTAGCTCTGTTACAGATGAAAGTGTGTTTTGGTTCACATTTTGTGATGAGGAAAGGACCCCGCTCTTGGCGCGTTTGCTGTTTGGAATGTTTTTGATTGTCCCGATTATCGAAATTGCGATTTTCGTCGCGCTTGGCGGCATGATCGGATTTTGGTGGACCATGGGCGGCGTGGTTCTGACAGCATTGATTGGCTCTTATTTGTTGCGTCTGCAGGGTTTTGCAGTTTGGCGCGACATTCAACAAAAGCTGAATATGGGCGAGTTTCCGGGGCAATCCATTGTTGATGGGATCATGTTGGCTATCGCGGGCGCTCTGTTGCTCACCCCAGGTTATTTTACCGATGCGGTTGGCTTTTCGCTTTTTGTGCCACAAGTTCGATATGCAATTTTTGAGTTCTTGCGGAAGCGAGTGACCTTTGTTTCAACACAAAGCTATTCGTCCTACCAAGGCTACACCAACAACCCGCATCAAAATGCCGATCAAGATGGTGTGATCGATTTGAATGACGAAGATTGGCGCGACGATAAGCCAAGCCGATAAGTCTTATCGGCATTTCACTTTCACGAATGCTTGCGGCAGCCCATCAAAAGATGTTAGCCAATCGCGACGAATTTTTTGATAAACCTAATGGGCACCAATAAATGGCCGAAGAAAATAGCGCAAACGCACCAGCACCTAGCCTACACATTGTAGGTCAATATATTAAAGATCTCAGCTTTGAAAACCCAAATGCGCCAGCATCTTTGGCAGCGGGCGAAGCACCAGAAATTGCCATTGGCATCAATGTCGGCGCGCAAAAACAAGAAGACGGTCACTTTGCTGTTGAATTGACAATCAATGCAAACGCAAAGCGTGGCGACACTGTTCTTTTCAATGTGGAATTGGTCTATGGCGGCTTGTTCGCGATCCAAAACTTCCCAGAAAACCAAGTGCACCCGCTTGTGATGATCGAATGCCCGCGCTTGATCTTCCCATTTGCACGTCAGGTTTTGTCCAACGTGACACAAACTGGCGGTTTCCCTCCATTGTTGATGGAGCCAGTGGATTTCTCAGCAATTTACCGCCAAAACTTGGAAGCTGCTGCTGCTAAGTTGAAAGAAGGCGAAGGCGAGCAAAAACCAAACTAAGCTAAGCCTAGTTTTGGGTTTCGCCCCAATATTTTTGCCAAATTGGCGTTTCAGACAGATCAGCGACGAAGTCCTTGTGACTTTGTCGCTGTTTTTCATCCAGCTCACGATTAAGCGGTGTCGGGCGCGGCTTCACAGCTTGTTTTGCTATGCTGGTATCCGTATTGGCGGCTGTGTTTTGTGCCAACGAAAAGGCCACTTGTCGGCCACCGATAAGCTCAAGATACACTTCTGCTAGAATTTCGCTGTCCAAAAGCGCGCCGTGCAATGTGCGTCGCGAATTATCGATGCCATAATTTCGGCATAGGGCATCCAAGTTTACCCGAGCACCAGGATGTTTCT
>CAJXLH010000160.1 GCA_913055925.1 uncultured Maritalea sp.
CTCCAACAAAACGCTGGCCTCCGAAGTATACTCTTTCGCCATGAATGATGTCGCGACATAGGTTAAACCGCACAGCAATGCGGTTACAAATAGAATGCGCGGAAGCGCGCGGAACAAAGCGCCAAATAGATAGTATGTGTTAAATGTCACATCTTCGTAACTGCGTGGCCCATTCTGGGTCATCCAACATTTCCTTAGCCGACTCAAACAAGTTCAAAACTCATTTGGCCCACTTATAGTAAGAAATCAGTTAATTATCGTCAGAACGGCGCTCCGGAGAGCTGTCATTTCTGGCGCGTCTTTTCCTTATTGTTAACCATAAAGACCGCATAACTATCCTTGAGTTCGAATCTCAAAGGAAATTTCTCGATGGGTGTATTGCGTCCCTCCATCTTCGCCGCTTTGCTACTGCTTTCTGGCTGCGCTGTCGCGCCGAAAAGCGGTCCAAGTTACGTTTCTCCGCCAATTGAAAAGGCCGAAGCCTCGTATCTTCTTGATACTGGCGATATTTTGCGGGTGACCGTCTACAACGACGCGCAGTTGACCAACAGCTACGGCATCGACGACGCAGGCTACATCTCTCTACCTTTGGTTGGTCGTGTATTTGCACGTGGACGCACCGTTAGCCAAACTAGCGCCATGATTGAGTTTCGCCTAGCGGAAGGTTACCTGAAAGACCCAAATGTCGCGGTTGAAGTTGCGCAGTACCGCCCGTTCTATATTCAAGGTGAAGTGACAAATTCTGGTCAATTCCCATTTGTCTTTGGCATGACTGTTCGCGCAGCGATTAGCACGGCAGGCGGATTTACCGATGTCGCAGCGAAGCGCAACGTCACCATCCACCGCAAAACCTCCACTGGCGTGAAGAAGATCATTGTTGGCCTAGATGCAGAAATTCAACCAGGTGATACAATCGTCGTCGCTGAACGTTGGTTATAGTTCAAGTTTTGACTTAGATTCCACAACTATGGATAAGCCGTTGAATATTCTACAAATATTGCGCGCGCCTGTTGGTGGATTATTCCGTCATGTTTGCGATTTGACGCAACAACTGTCAGAGCGCAACCACAAGGTTGGCCTTGTGGTTGACGAGCTTTCCTTTGACGCTGAAACGGACAAAAAGCTTGATACGATCCGCGCCTATGCAGAGCTTGGTATTCACACCGTGCCGATACCAAGAATGCTTGGCTTCGGTGACCTAATTGCTCCGTTGCGTATCCGCAAGTTAGCAAAAACACTCAATATCGACGTTCTGCACGGGCATGGCGCTAAGGGCGGCTTTCATTCTCGTTTGGCTGGCATCGGCCTAAAAGAGACACGCAAAGTCTATACGCCGCATGGTGGTGTTCTTCACTTTGCCAAAGGTTCCGCTTCTGGCTTGGTTTTTCACAATCTTGAACGGATGTTGCTAAAAACAACGAATAGCATCGTTTTTGAAAGTCAATTTGCGGCCCAAAGCTACAAATCTCAAATCGTAGATGCAGCCGAAAAGGCAGTGATCATTCACAACGGCTTACCTGAATCAGAGTTTGAAGATATCCCGACAAATAGCGAATACGACTTCGTTTTTGTCGGTGAACTTCGTGACTTAAAAGGTGTTGAAACGCTTTTACACGCATTAGCGTCCATCAAAACCGCGTCAGAGCAACCTGCGAGCCTATTGATCATAGGGGATGGTCCGCACCGAGAGCAATTTGAAGCGCTCGCCGTGGAACTTGGTCTAACCGAGCGCGTTGACTTTATTGGTGCGAACCCAGCCAAAATTGGCTTTGCCAAATCTGACATTGTTGTTGTGCCGTCATACAAAGAGTCCCTACCCTATATCGTGATGGAAGCTGTAGCAGCTGGTAAAGATGTCATTGCGACAGATGTCGGTGGCATCGGCGAGATTTTTGGCCCAGAGAGAGATCAACTCATTCCAGCCAAAAATGTTGAAGCGTTACGCGACGCAATGCAGTCCCGTCTGCTTGAAAAGCCGTCGTTTGACGAACACAATAAACGTCTGCAAAACCACGTAAAATCAGCATTCTCGCTGACCAACATGACCGACGGCATATTGGCGACCTATCGAAAGTGATAGGACTTTATTAACCGTGCTGTTTCACGCGGTTTAAATCCATTTCTACCTAAAGTGGCTCCCGAGAGTATCGTTTGTGTACGGGAAGCCCCCAAAATGTATCGAGTAGACCCTAAAGAAGTCGTATCAGAAATCGTAAGCGCACCGCCTGTTGAAAAGGCGAGCTGTGGACTTTCAGATCGCGCTAAAGAAATCATCAACACGCCTGTTGAAAGTGCGATGTCGAGCAAAGTCATTGTTGGCGTTGCGCAACTGGTTGAGTTTGGGCTTTTAGCCTTTATCGGCATGGTGATCTATTTCACCTATGTTGGTTCAGGCGATGCTGGCCATTATTTGGCACTTACATTGACCACCGGCGCACTGGCGCTGTTTGGGCAAAATCTTGTCAAAAACCACTCGGTTCAAAAATATCGCACAACTTTGAAGCAAGTTAGCCGCGCCGTTGCTGTATGGGGCACAGCAATTCTTGTGGTGCTTGCTGGATTGTTTCTTTTGAAACTCAGCGACTATTTCTCCCGCGTTTGGCTCGTGAGCTGGTTTGCTGCTGGCACAGTTTCACTTGTGATTTTCCGCATTGCCTTGCGCGCATTGGTCATGGATTGGACCAACAAAGGGCAATTAAAGCGCCGGACGGTGCTTGTGGGTGGCGGACCTGAGGCCGAAGAACTCATCCGCAGCATCAAAAGCAGCGCCCAGAACGATATTGAACTGTTCGGCATGTTTGATGACAGGACAGATAAGCGTTCGCCTGATCTCGTTGCCGATTGCCCAAAACTTGGAAAAGTATCAGACTTGGTGGAGTTTGCCCGTCAAACACGCATCGATTTGGTCATCGTTTCGCTGCCTGTTTCTGCTGAAACACGCGTGCTGCAAATGCTAAAACAGCTTTGGGTGCTCCCTGTCGATATTCGCCTTAGCGCGCACATGAGTAAGTTGAAGTTTAAGTCTCGCGCTTACTCATTCTTGGGCGATGTGCCCGTGTTTGACATGGCGGACAAGCCGATCTCCGATTGGAACATTGTCGCTAAGTGGTTGTTTGACAAAGTCGTTGCAGCGACCGCCCTCGTCGTTTTCTCTCCGATCATGTTGGCGACAGCGATCGCCATTCGTTTGGACAGCAAAGGCCCGATTTTCTTCAAACAAAAGCGTCATGGCTTCAACAACGAGCTAATTGAAGTCTACAAGTTCCGCTCGATGTATACTGAGATGTCCGACGCGAAGGCTGCGAAGCTTGTTACCAAGGACGACCCGCGTGTGACCAAAGTTGGCCGCTTCATTCGTAAAACTTCAATCGATGAGTTGCCGCAATTCCTCAACGTGTTGCGTGGCGAACTTTCAATCTGTGGTCCGCGTCCTCACGCCTTGCAAGCGAAGGCCGAAGACCGACTATATCACGACGCCGTAGATGGGTATTTTGCCCGCCACCGCGTGAAACCGGGCATTACCGGTTGGGCGCAAATCAACGGTTGGCGTGGCGAAACAGACACCGTTGATAAGATTATGCACCGGGTAAATCACGATCTCTATTACATTGAGAACTGGTCAATTTTGCTCGATTTGTACATCTTGTTCATGACCCCTGTTTCTTTGGTAAGCAAAAACGAAGGCGCCTACTAAGGCCATTCCGTTATGTCGCTTCAGCAAACAGTTGGCTCATATCCGCTAAAGGTTTCCGGCGCGGCGCTAGCACACCGATTGATGATGATGTTGGTGCCCGTTTGGATTGCTGGCGGGGCGTTGGTGCTGTTCGAACCATCGCCCTATGAAGTCTTGTTCTTGGCCGTGTTTGGCCTTGCCCTGCTTGCAGGTCTTCCAATCTCACGCCGAACAAACGCCTATTTGTTTGTTAGTCTGTTGTTTATCCCCCCCGCGTTCATCGCAATTTTGCAGATGAAATACTCCACATTGGAGAAGGGGCTTATCTTCACGACCGTGACGGTCTTTTTGCTCATCACAGGGTACTTTGTCGCTAACTTTGTGGCGGAAAAACCGTTTGAGCGCATGCAGTTGATCGTAAAGGCCTATATTTTTGCCGCCGTGGGTGCTGCACTGATTGGCACCCTCGCCTATCTTGGCCTCATGCCAGGTAAAGAATTGTTCCTACGATATGGGCGCGCAAAGGCGTTTTTCAAAGATCCGAACGTTTTTGGGCCCTTCCTTATCTTGCCTGCAGCATATTTAGTTCAGCGAGTATTCCTCGGAGATCAACGAAAAACACTTGTAAATTTGGTCCTTGTCGGGATCATATTTGTCGGGGTTTTTGTGTCGTTCTCCCGCGCCGCTTGGGGCCATCTGTTGTTGACGACGTTTTTGGTTTTTGTTCTCAACTACATGTTAGAAGCGACAGGTCGCGAACGCATTCGTATGGTTTTCCTTGCCGCAAGTGGCTTTGTAGCCCTCATCGTGATGTTATGCGGTTTGTTGATGATCCCAGATGTGGCTGATCTGTTTTTGCAACGTGCATCGTTGGTGCAGAGTTATGATGGTGGTGAAAACGGGCGATTTGGCCGCCAGGCATGGGGTTATGCGTTGGCACTCAACAATCCGTTAGGTATTGGCCCTTGGCAGTTTGACAATATGTTGGTGACGGAACAGCCCCACAACACCTATCTCAAGGTGTTTTTGGACTATGGTTGGCTCGGCGGCGGTTGCTTTGTTTGGCTCATTATCATGACAGTTTGGCGCGGGGTTGCGACACTTTCTATCGCCAATCCAAATCGCACATTGATGATCCCCGCCGTTGCCACGTTTATCCCGCTAATCATGGAAGCCGCGATTATTGATATTGACCACTGGCGCCACTTCTTCCTCGTGATGGGCATCATTTGGGGAATATCAGCAGGATATGAGAAATTTCGTGGAAGCGCGAATGCGCGAAACATTCCTTAGGCGAATTCAGCGAGATATTTTTCCGCCAAGCGCGCGCCATCGCGTACGAAGTGTCGTGCGAGTGATGCGGCGAACGGCGTTTCAGCGTGTGAGCCTATCCAAGCTGTCAACGCCATGCGCCGCAACATGATAAAGCTATCGATCTCTCGTTCGTCTGCTTCGGACAATGCCCGCACGGAACGATAACCATTGAGCCATCGTTTCTTTAGTTCTGGGACTTGTGGGCTGTCTTCAATAAAGGAAATCGCGGCTGCAAAGTCGTACATAAACCAGCAAAACCCGCAATCATCAAAATCGATTAGCTTTATCGTGTCGCCATCGACCAACAGGTTGGCCAAGCGCATATCCGCGTGAATTAAGCCAAATCGAGCCTGGTCTCGTCCAAATGCGGACAAACGTTGCCGTAGCGTGTTGTCCAAACGAGTAAACAGCGGCCGGTATTCTTCCGTCATTCCCGGTGCTTTTCGCCAATCACCCCACAGTCCATCTGCATCCAAAATGCGGTCTTCGGTCCAAACCAAGCGTTCAAAGTCGGTCGGTTTTTGCCAATGCTCGACATGATTATGGGTAGTCGCTGCCATTCGGCCCAATTGTTCAAAGTAAGCGGAAAGGTCTTCCTCTTCCGTTGGCTCCCGCCCCACTTCAAACTCAAACAACACCAAATATTGTTGGTTTTCGCCGCCCAGTAAAGCTGACTGTACCCAAGCGCCATTCTTGCCGGCAATCGGATTTGGCGTCACCAATTCTGTGTCTTCGCGCAGGGATTTTGACCAGGAGAGTTCAGAGTGGATGGCTTCAAGCGTGTTGTAGCCTGGGCGGTGCACACGCAGAATTCGCTTTCTATGAGCCGGCAGGATGCCCAAAAACGTGGCGTTTTCCGTGTGATTGATCAATTCAAGATGCGCGCCCTCTAGCCCCTGCCACAGATTGAGCGCTTCTTGCAAATCGGCAACGCCAATCCCAGTGCTACCGAAAAACTCTATGTCGCTACTCGCCATCATGACGCTCTGCTAGCGCAGTCGCTCAACTTTGTGAAGTCTCAACAATACTCTTTGCTGGGATGATCGATGAAATTGTGTTGTTGCGCTTGCAAGCGTTGGCAATTTTGGGTACCTACGGAGCTGTTCGGGGCGTAGCGCAGCCTGGTAGCGCATCTGTCTGGGGGACAGAGGGTCGTCGGTTCAAATCCGGCCGCTCCGACCATTTTTCCGACAGAATTCATATAGTGTTTGGTCTGTCAAACAGCAAGCGCATAGTCTTGAAAAGAGAAACAAGGCAGATAACGAGCGAAGCATAAAACACATATGCTATAGTGGGCTTTTCAAACGTTCCGCCGTATGCGTCTTGCGAAAACAGCAAGTCATTGAAACCAAACAGCGCCGCTGTGACAAACAGCAACATCACGGTAGCGGTCGATCCGACAACCCAGTCAAGTTTTCGTACAATCGATCTGCGAATTTGCCAACTCGAATAGGCGCAAAGTGCCATTCCAATTGGTAACACGCCAGCGAATGTTGGTACATTTGCCTGTGACCAAATTGGTTCACCCTCACTAGCTAACCACACGCCAATAAC
>CAJXLH010000161.1 GCA_913055925.1 uncultured Maritalea sp.
CGCACCGTTTTGGAAAAAAGAAGTCACTGATGAAGGTGCCAATTGGGTCGCCCACCGCACCAGTGACGACGCCGCGCGCGAAAAGTGGAAATAAAAACGCCGCCTCAAATCTGAAGCGGCGTCTTCAATTTCTAAAACCCAAAAGCTTTGCTTATTCAGCAGCTTCTTTTTTCGGCTGAACTTCCGCAGAGTAGGCTTCCATCATCTTCTTGCAGATCTCGCGACCTTCAAAGATATTGCCTTCAATCTCAGCCACAGGCACAACTTCCGCTGCGGAACCTGTCAGGAAGCACTCGTCAAAGTCACCCAATTCGTCAGGCATGATTACGCGCTCGGTCACTTTGTAACCCATGTCGCGTGCAAGGCCGATTACGGTGCGACGTGTGATGCCATCCAAGAAGCAATCTGGCGTTGGAGTGTGAATTTCACCGTCTTTGATAAAGAACACGTTTGCACCCGTTGCTTCCGCGATTTGACCGCGATAGTCGAGCATCATAGCATCTGCAAAGCCACGCTCTTCAGCAGCGTGTTTCGACAAAGTACAGATCATGTAAAGGCCCGCAGCCTTTGATGCAAACGGCGCAGATGTTGGTGCCGGGCGACGCCATTCAGATAGCGCCAAACGCGTACCTTTAAGCTTGTCAGCGCCCAAAAAGCTCGGCCATTCCCAAGCGGCAATCGCCAGGTGAACCGGGTTGTTATGCGCGCCGAGGCCAAGCTCCGCTGAACCGCGGAATGCAACTGGCCGCATATAAGCATCGACAAGGTTGTTTTTCGCCAATGTGTCACGGCACGCTTGATCAATTTCTTCTGCGCTGTATGGAATTTCAAAGTCGAGCAATTCAGCAGAACGACGAAGGCGCTCAGAGTGCTCGCGGAGCTTATAGATCTCGCCGCCATATGCACGCTGACCTTCAAACACTGAAGACGCGTAATGCAAGGCGTGCGTCAGCACATGGACCTTGGTGTCCTTCCACGGGATCATTTCACCATCAAACCAAATCCAACCGTCACGTTGGTCCAAAGGCACACCAGCCATTTGTATACTCCCCTTTATTGGCGCACCCAAATCGCGCCAATTGAATTAGTTTTTCTCATAAAACACCCACACCCTTGGCAAATCAACTCCGGCTTGGGATAAGTAAAGAAAAAGCGTTGATGAAGGACAAGATGACAGCCACCAAAATAAATGTCAATAAGGCTGACATAAATTTATCATTGGTCGATGAACCCGCGCAATCTAGCCCGGAATTGCCTTTGGACCTTATGGGCTTGTTGTTCTTCGCCTATCGCGATTTCGTTAGAGACGCCGACGCTTTATTGTCCAAGCAAGGGTTCGGGCGCGCCCATCACCGAGTTCTTTATTTCGTCAATCTGCGCCCTGGCATGACAGTGGCTGACTTGCTCGATATCCTTAAAATCACCAAGCAAAGCCTCGCCCGGGTTCTCAGACAATTGGTCGATGGCGGATATGTCGATCAACGCACTGGCCCAAACGACCGCCGACAACGCCTGCTTTACCCAACGCAAAAAGGCGCCGCATTCTTTGAAACTTTGTCCGCATCACAAGCAACGCGGATCGCAAAAGCGCTTGAACCAATGCCAAAAGAAACACGGCAATTGGTGACAACCTTTCTCGCTTCGATGATCGAGCCGGAAGACACAGCAACGCTTGAGAGCTTGAACCTTATCGATAAGACCTAGCTGGCTTGTTCTGTTTCCCAGCCGCACATTCGTGCTAGACTTCTAGCGGGATGAACGGGAGGAACAAATGTCAGAAGAATTCCAAATTCAAACGATTGACGCACCCGATGTGATTGCGGTTGAAAAATCGTTTGAAGCGGGTGCGTTCAGCGTGCCGAAAAATCTTGCCGCAAGCTATGCGAGCATCAAAGAAATCATGTCTAATGAAGGCTTGGCGCAAGAAGGCTCACCATATGCAAAATATCTCGATTTGAAGTGGGATGAGGTGCGCACCAAGTCGATGTTTATGCTGATGGTGTCCACCATGTTTCAAAAACACAAGGTTGTGGCTGGCATTCCCGTGCGCGCAGACGGAAACGAAACATCGTCAGCGCAAACCTGTTTTGGCGAAAAGAAATATCTCAAATTTTCACATTTCGGCCCGGTGACCAACTCGTTAGCCAGCTACAAGAAGGCCGCAATTTGGGCGCACGATAACAACGTCAAACTCGGCACTTTTTCGGTCGAATCTTACGTCGGCGTGCAACGTGGGGAAGACCCAAAGGCGGCGGAGACTGAAATCTTCATTCCGCTCGCAAGAAGTTAGCGCGCTAGCTCTTGGCCTGTGATCAAAGGCTTCATCTGGCGCAAGCGCTTCTCCAAAAAATCAACAAACCGACGGACACGCACTGTTCGTCGAAGTTCGGGATGTATGATGATGCAAAGGGGCGGACCAGCGGCAAGTTCAGTGCCAGGAACTTGCGCTAATGCACCGTCTTTGAAAGCAAAAAACGCCGCGATGTAAGCCATGCCAAGATGTTGTTTTGCAAGTTCCAGCTGCATAATTGGGTCTGGAATTCCATGCCGAACCGCAGCTTTTGGATAAGGCGAGTTCTTCACCCATTGCGGATCGCTTTCAACCTTTGGACCACCAATCCATGTAAGGCCAATGCCACCCGGCCCTTTCTGCGCAAAATGCTCAGCAATATATTGCTGACTTGCAAAAGTACCGATGGCAATTGGGAATAGTTTTTTCACGATTGCGTCGTCACCCACCTCATAGACCATGCGCAGGCTTACGTCTGTTCCAATCAGCTTTGGGTCTTGAAAAGCCGTGCCCACTTGCAGTTCTATCTCAATCTGCGGGTATTCTTGAGAAAACTCAGCCAGAATTGGCGCCACCAAATAGTAACCCAGCGGCCCGGAGGTCGAAAATTTCACAATCCCCCGCTCTTGCTTATCAAGACCATGCAAGGTGCGCTGCGCACCAACAAATAACTCGTCGGCTTCCTCAGCAACTGGCAAAAGGGTTTTGCCTGCATCTGTTAAAACAACACCACGGGGCCCACGTTGAACGAGTTGTACGCCAAACGCAGCTTCAAGCGCTGCCAGTTGACGATTGACCTTTAGATGCGACGTGCCGAGCTCTTCCGCTGCAGCACGCAAACTGCCGTGACGCGCAACCGCCAGAAAGTATGGCACTTTTTCCCAATCGGTTTGATTTATCTGCACGCCCACCTCATTGGTACATTTTTGAACCACTGCGGATTATTTTCGACAATTCTTGGTTCGAATTCAAGGCGCTAATTTCGGGTACATCGACAAACCGGAGTTAGAACAATGAACATCAAATTGATCGGACAAATCCTCGTCGGCCTCGTTGGGGCTTTCCTCGTCTTCAACGGCCTGCGCTACATGTTTCTGCCAGAACAAACTCTGGTGGTGACGCAACTAACAGCCGAAAGCATTTTCGGCTTGAGCAACGCTCGGGCCAACATTGGTGGCGCAGCGGTGGCGTTTGGCCTTATCGGCTTGCACGCTGCAGTGAAAGCCAACACCGAACTGGTCCGCGCTTTCATCACCTTCTTTGTCCTCTTTATCATCGCCCGTGTGACTGGCCTCATAGTGGATGGCATCGACACGTTCTCAGTACGCGCAACGATTTTGGGCGTCGGACTTCTCGCGGCGAACGTTGTCGGCCTCTTACTGATGAAGCGCGCAGAAAAACAAACAGGCTAACCATGTGAGCAAGTTCCCGCGGCAGTGCCGTGGGAACTCCGGTGGGGCGGCGGCAGCGCCGTCGCTCCTTTCCGCTAAAACCATCTTTTCCCGGAGACAAAAATGACCTTCGCACTCGCTATCGCTGCATTTGCAGCATTGACTTTCATCCTGTTGAACATCGAGGTGATCTACACCTACCGCACACAAGGCACGCACTACGGTTGGTCGTCCAACCGAGACCCAAATCGCACACTCTCTGCTTTAGGCAAGAGGATCAAAAACACTTATTCAAATCAGGTGGAAAGCGCCGCTTACATTGTGCCGCTCTTAGTCGCGGCAGCGCTCATTATCCCTGATCATGCAGGAGCGCAAACGGCGGCATGGTTGATCGTGATCGGTCGTTTGATTTACTCAGCGCTTTATTACACGGGCATTCACGGCGCGCGCCTCGTTGGATTTGGCCTTGCCAATGTCTCGTTCATTTATATCGCGGTAAATATCTTGCTGGCGGTATCTTGATCGCAAGCAACTACATCAGCCGTTGACCATTCGGCACTTTCTTATCAACGGCGGCAAGAACAATGTCGCCGTTCTCGTCTTCATAACCAAGTGTCAAAACTTCCGACTTCAAAGGCCCAATTTGGCGTGGTGGAAAGTTCACCACAGCCATCACCTGTCGGCCAACAAGTTCTTCTGCATCGTAGTGGACGGTGATTTGCGCCGATGACTTTTTCAACCCAAGCTCTTCACCAAAGTCGATGATCATAATGTGCGCGGGTTTGCGCGCTTCAGGGAATGGCCGCACTTCGACAATAGTGCCCGTGCGGATATCGACTTTCATGAAGTCATCAAAGCTGATCTGCTCGCTCATTTGCCGAGCTCTCTGCTTCGCTCAGCCGCTGCTTTCACAGCACGTGCCATGAGTTTGCTTAGACCGTCTTCCGCCATCAACACCTGCAAAGCCGCGAAGGTCGTGCCATTTGGTGAAGTAACATTTTCACGTAAGACTGATGGGCTGGTGTTTGGTTCTGCTTCTAGCAGCATGGCTGAGCCCACAAGGGTTTGCCGCGCCAATTGCAGCGCCAAGTCCGGGGCAAGCCCCTCAGCTTCACCTGCTGCGGCCAACGCTTCCACCATATGGAACACATAAGCCGGACCAGAACCGGAAACCGCTGTGACGGAGTTGATATCGTCTTCTTTTTCGACCCAAAATGTAACACCGGATGCATCAAGCAGATTATCGACAATCACCTGATCATCATATGTCACGCCTTTTGATGCAAAGGCGCCAATCGCACCGCGTCCAATTTTGGCCGGCGTATTTGGAATGGTGCGTACGATGCGATCTGTACCGAGTTTTTCCGACATTTGTTCAATGCCAATGCCCGCCATCACAGAAACAACAAGCGTATTCTCATCAACGCATGAACGCGCATCTTCCATGACCTGTTCGGCCACCTGTGGCTTAACCGCCAACACCAGAACCTGAGCAGGTTTTGCTGGCGGTTTCGCGAAGGTTGTGATGGAAATCTCAGACGCGATGTTGCGAACAGCAGTGGCTGGGTTTGGATCAACTAAAATCAAACGATCCGGCGACAGACCAGCCTCGAGCCAACCCACAGCCATCGCCATACCCATTTGTCCAGCGCCCACAAGAACAACTGGCCCAACGTCAAATAAAGGCATCTACTCTGCCCCTTATGCTTCACCCACGGTTTCAAACATCACATGAGATAGCGCTTCTTCAGCTGGTTTTCCAGCCCACACCACAAATTGGAAGGCTTGGTAATATTGATCGCAGCTTTCAACAGCAGAATTGAGCAATGCTTCACATTGTTGCGGTGAAACCTCGGCACCGCCGCTCAACAAGTGCGAGTTGCGGAACAAGACCATGTTCTCTTTGTTCCAAATGTCGAAATGGCCGATCCACAATTGTTCATTGATCCGGCCAACCAGCTGTTTGACCTCTGATCGACGTGCTTCTGGCGTTTTAAGATCAAAAGCGCAGGCAATGTGCAGCGATTCTAAATCTTCCATCCAGGAGAATGAAACGTGATAATCGCTCCAACCACCACGGATAGAGATCGAAATCTCATCCGCATCGGCGCGCTCGAACGACCAATCATTGATGCCCGCAATGTGCTCAATAATGTCAACGGGGTGCATAACCCGTTCAATTTCCATCTCGATCAGCGACATGACGTGATGCCTTTAAGTTCGTTTTCGCAGAACCGGGACAATGCGAGCAAAATCGCAAGCAATTCCCGTGTGTGATACGCACTTCAAAGATTGAAAAGCCGAATTACGCTGACCTTCAGGAGACCAGATGTTCGGGCGCGAATCTTTTCTGCGTTAACGAACTTTAACCTGACCATCCCTGGTGAGAATTGCCTTTTAGCGATTCACACCAAATCTCTTGTGGATGATCAGCCCGCGATGGTTAACGGGACATTAACAAAACGAGTTGTTCACAGGGCTGTTAGCCCATTATGAAACAATTTTACTGAAACTACTTTTTCTTTGATTTGAGCGCTTCGAGTTCTTTCTTCACGACCTCTAGCTCTTCGCTTTGCACCTGAACTAGCTCACGCAATGCATCAAACTCTTCGCGTTTGACCAAATCCATATCATTGATCAAGCGCTCCATTTGCGCTTTCACAGCGGTTTCAGCTTCGCGACGAACGCCATCAGCAACACCAGCGGCGTCGTTCATCAATTTGCCCAAATCATCAAAGATTTTGTTTCCGTCAGACATGGCTATGCGTCCCTTTCAAAGGCAATAAAGTGTCTTTATATGACACCTATGTAAGCACCAATGCCGTGCTTGACCAGTGCATTCTCGAAATGCAAGGTGCG
>CAJXLH010000162.1 GCA_913055925.1 uncultured Maritalea sp.
AACGACACAGCCGACAATTACGCGCCAAATATCAGCACTCGAAAAGTCGCTGCAGGTCATGCTGTTTGAGCGCAGTAATCGTGGGTTGAAGCTCACAAGTGCAGGGCAACATTTGTTATCCCATGTCCTCGATATGGGGGCGGCGGCGAGCCGCGTTTCCATGTCAGCGCAAAATTACGCTACGGACATTGAAGGCGAGGTGTCTGTTACTGCCGCTGATTTTATGTGCACATATTACGTCATTGAGGCAGTGAAACAGCTGAAAGTTAGTGCGCCGAAGATTTCTGTGCGCGTTTTGCCTAGTGATCAGGTGCAGGACATAAAATATCGCGATGCAGACATTGCCATTCGCCACGTGCCGACAACTGAGCCGGACTTGATCGCCAAGAAAATCGGCGATTGGAGCGCGAACTTTTACGCAGCGCGCGGATATCTCGACCGGTTGGGGCGTGCAAAGCAATATAAAGACCTAGAACGTTTTGAGTTTGTTGGGCCGCAGGACCCAACTGCCTTTATTGAGATGTGCCGCGCAAAAGGGCTCGATCTCAAAAGGGAACAATTCACCTATCCATGCTCAAGCACACTTTTGGCCTTTGAGATGGTTCGTCGGGGTGTTGGTGCAGGGGTGCTGGCCGACGCTATCGCGAAAAATGATCCCGAAATGGAAATGCTTTGGCCAGATTCGCCCCCGCATATCTTTCCAGTTTGGCTTGTGACGCACCAAGAATTGCGAAAAGCGCAAAAAATTCGGGCGGTGTTTGACGCACTTGAGCGCGTGCTCCGTGCGGTACCGGACGTTTAATATAACCTAGATAAATCAAGATGTTGTGCCACGTTGATGTTCGGTCGTCGAGCGTGGTTGCTGCTGCGATGCTGTCGGCTCTTCAACTTAAGTATGGCATAAAATAAAAAGAATATTGTAGATTGTATCCAATTTTGTGCTATAGCTGCGAACCGTAAAAGGGCGAAAACCTTTGTTTCTCCTTTGCGGGGTGGTTGCTCACAAATGGAAATCCGCTGTTGGCGTGGGTCGAAATTGTGGGGGTGAGCACCACCCGCTCTGGTTGCTTTAGGTGGCGCTCGTATTTGATCCGGGAGGAATAAATGAAACTATTGAAACTTGCTGCTGCAGCAGCAATTGCGTCAACGTTGGCAGCACCTGCCGCGTTTGCCGACAAACTTGATGATGTGATCAACAATGGCGTTTTGCGTTGTGCGGTTGTGCTTGATTTTCCACCAATCGGTTATCGTGATGCGAACAACGAACCAGCTGGCTTCGACGTTGAATATTGTAACGACATGGCCGCAGCGTTGGACGTTGATGCGGAAGTCATTCCCGTCACTTGGGCGGAGCGTCTACCAGCCATCGTCACAAACCGTGCGGACGTTGTGTTCGGCGGCACATCTGACTCACTTGAGCGTGCAAAAACAGTTGGCTTCTCCATTCCATACGCAATCTACTTCGCGCAGGCAGTTGTGGGCAAAGACAGCGGCATCACTTCATTTGAAGACATGAAGGGCAAGCGCGTTGCCGCTGCAGTGGGCACAGTGCCAGAGCAAGAGTGGTTAAAGATTGCTGCGGAATGGGGTGAAGAGAACCTCTACCAAGGCTACCAAAGTGAGAACGAAGTTTTCCTTGCTGTTGCGCAGGGTAAAGCTGATGCGGGCATCACAACAAACACAGCTGTGAAGCCAATCACTGACCAATATGAAACTGTTGTTGCCGGTCCGCGTATGCCGTGGACAACAGATTACACTTCAGTTGCAGGTCCACGCAAAGACGTCACGTGGCTCAACTACATCAACCTGTTCATCACTCATCAGGTCCGCTCGGGTCGATATGAAGAGCTATGGCAGAAATATGTAGGCGATACAGCTCCTGAGCTGCGTATCCCGGGCGTTCTTTACTAAGCAACGACCTCTGCAACCCTCAAGCTGCCCGCATCTCCACCGAAGCGGGCAGCTCCCCCAAACAAAGTTTCAAACCAAAAGGAGGAGCGCATGAATTTCGACTATACGTTTCACTGGCGTCCAGTCATGCGCAAGCTGCCTGATCTGTTGGAAGCGAGCTTAACGACGCTGCAGATCTCAGTGCTCTCCATGATTATTGGGATCACATTCGGTCTCATCCTTGCCATTTTGCGCATGAACGGCCCAAAGCCATTGGCTTGGATTGCCACAGGTTGGGTGGAATTGGCGCGTAACACGCCAGCCCTGTTCCAGCTGTTCTTTTTCTCATTCGGCTTAGGTGCATTCGGCCTACACCTTACGCCATACTTCATCGTGTTGGCTGGTCTGACGTTTAACAATGCAGGTTACCTGGCGGAAAATTTCCGTGGCGGTTTTCAAGCTGTGCCAGAAACGCAAATGCGCGCAGCACGCTCATTGGGCATGACCGCATGGCAAAGCTATACGCGGATTGTGATCCCGCAGGTGTTTCGCATTGTTTATCACCCGATGACCAACCAGTTGGTATGGGCCGTCTTGATGAGCTCGCTCGCCATGATTGTCGGGTTCCGCGAACTGGCTGGAGAAACTCAAGCGCTCGCATTCAAAACGTTCCGCATCTTTGAGTATTTCGCGGTAACGGCTCTGATCTACTACGTGATGGTCAAAGTGATCTTAGGGCTTTCTCGCCTGATCGCTTGGCGCATGTTCCGGTACTAGGGGAGAGACATAATGAACCAATCTATCTCATTCTTCTCTGGTTTTGGGCCTAAAGACCTTTGGTTTTTACCCCAGGCCGCCTGGCAAACACTGGTCATTTCCGCATTGTCTATCTCGACTGGCACGTTGCTCGGCATCTTGTTCGGCTGGATATTGTCGGAAAGCAAAATCATCGGTGCGGTCACTTTGGGCCTCGTGCTCGATGCCTTCCGTTCGGTGCCACTGATTATCCAACTGGTGTTGTTTTACAACCTCTTCAACGTGATTGGCTTGGCCATCAACCCGTTTTGGGCTGGCGTGATCATTCTTGCGGTCTACACATCGGCACTTGTCGCCAACGTGGCGCGCGGTGGCATTGAAGCTGTGGGCGCGCCGATGCGACGCGCCTCGCGATCACTAGGTATGAACTATCTTCAAACCATACGCCACATTGTTTGGCCGATTGGTCTGCGGGCTGTGTTCCCATCATGGGTCGGTGTCGCGCTTGGCGTGCTAAAAGACAGCGCGCTCGTGTCGGTGCTTGGTCACCCAGAACTCCTAAAAGTCGCGCGTGACCTGATCACGCGTACGCAACAACCCTTGCTTGTGCTCGCGGTAGCAGGCGCATTTTACTTCGCGCTTTCATACCCAATTTCTCGCTACGCAGCGCATCTTGAAAGGAAGTGGCAGTCATGATCGAAATTAAAGAACTGCACAAATATTTCGGTGCTTTGCACGTTCTCAAAGGCATTGATCTCAATGTTCAAAAGGGCGAAGTGCTGTCCATCATCGGCGCTTCTGGCTCTGGAAAGTCCACTTTGCTCTATTGCACCAATGGGCTTGAAGCGATCCAGAAAGGTGAGGTGATTGTTGACGGTGTGTCTGTGCACTCCAAAGGAACTGACCTCAACAAACTGCGCACGAAAATGGGCATGGTGTTTCAACAGTGGAACTCATTCCCACACCTGACAGCGCTTGAGAACGTGGCGTTGGCGCCAAAAATCGTTAAAGGCAAATCAAAATCTGAAGCGCGTGAAATCGCCCGCCAACAGCTTGAACATGTGGGCCTTGGCGACAAGATCGACAATTATCCGTCCGCACTTTCAGGCGGTCAGCAACAACGTTTGGCGATTGCCCGCGCGTTGGCGATGGAGCCAGAATATATGCTCTTTGATGAAGCGACTTCCGCGCTCGACCCTGAATTGGTCGGCGAAGTGCTCGACACAATGCGCTTGCTCGCAGAAGAGGGCATGACCATGATCTGCGTGACCCATGAAATGGGTTTTGCGCGCGACGTGAGCGACCGCGTGGCCTTTTTCCATCAAGGTGTGATGGAAGAAATTGGGCCGCCGCAACAAATTTTCGGTGAACCAACCAGTGAACACACTGCAAAGTTCTTGGCCAACGTCCGATAAATCTGATTAGACTTGTATCCAATATCCGTGAACGCTGATCCTCACCAGCGGGCGCAATCAAATTCGCTAAAGGAACTATTGATGAACGCGAACATTTTTTCTGGCTGCATTCCAGCTTTGATGACACCTTGCAAAGCAGATCGCTCTGTTGATTTTGATGCGTTGGTGAAAAAAGGCAATGAGCTGATTGCCGACGGTATGTCAGCAGTGGTTTATTGCGGTTCGATGGGCGATTGGCCATTGATCAGCGATGCCGACCGCATGGAAGGCGTGGCACGCTTGGTTGAAGCTGGCGTGCCGACAATTGTGGGCACTGGTGCAATGAACTCAAAACTCGCTGCGGAGCATGCGGCGCATGCACAAAAAGTTGGCGCACATGGCTTGATGGTGATCCCGCGCGTATTGTCTCGCGGCACATCACTCAATGCACAGCGCGCGCACTTTGCGGGTATTTTGGAAGCGGCGCCTGACCTGCCAGCGGTCATCTACAATAGCCCTTACTACGGCTTTGCGACAAAAGCAGATTTGTTCTTCGACTTGCGTGACGACTATCCGAATCTGATCGGCTTCAAAGAGTTTGGCGGTTCCGAAGACCTTCGCTATGCGGCGGAAAATATCACCTCGAAAGACGATCAGGTCAATTTGATGATTGGCGTTGATACCAACGTGTTCCACGGTTTTGTAAACTGTGGCGCGGGTGGCGCGATCACGGGTATTGGCAATGCGTTGCCAAAAGAGGTTTTGCACCTTGTTGATCTTTGCCAAAAGGCAGCGAAAGGTGACCCTGTTGCACGCGCCAAAGCGCTGGAGTTGGACAAGGCGTTTGCTGTGCTTTCTTCTTTTGACGAAGGTCCAGACTTGGTGCTCTACTACAAGCATTTGATGGTCCTTAATGGCGACAGCGAATACACGCTGCACTTCAACGAAACGGACGCGCTTACCGATAGCCAGCGGAACTATGTCGAGCAGCAATACAACCTGTTCCGCACATGGTACGCGGCGTGGAAAGAGCAAGATGACGTAAAAGCGGTCAGCGCTTAGTCTAAACAAACTTCCAAAGAATTAGGATTTAACCTTATGGAATATAAGAGCTTTATTGGTGGAGAATGGCTCGAAACCAGTCAGGGTACACCCAATGTGAACCCTTCCGACATTTCAGATGTGCTCGGCCACGCTGCAGTGGCGGAAGCAGCGGAAATGGAGCGGGCAATTGACGCTGCGCACACGGCCTCAACGCAGTGGGCTGCATCAACCCCACAACAGCGGTTTGATGTGCTCGATTTTATCGGCACCGAAATTCTTGCGCGCAAGGCAGAGCTTGGCGAACTTCTTTCCCGCGAAGAGGGTAAGACGTTGCCAGAGGGGATCGGCGAAGCCGCACGCGCGGGCCAGATTTTCAAATTCTTCGCCGGCGAAACGCTACGTCAAACTGGCGACAAATTGGCGTCTGTCCGCCCTGGTATTGATGTGGATATCACCCGTTCGCCTGTTGGTGTTGTCGGCCTGATAACGCCATGGAACTTCCCAATCGCAATTCCGGCTTGGAAAATTGCGCCAGCGCTAGCATATGGCAATGCTGTTGTTTTGAAGCCTGCGGAATTGGTGCCGGGCTGTGCTCATGCGCTTGCCGAAATCATTTCACGTTCTGGATTGCCAGAAGGCGTGTTCAATTTGATTTTTGGTCGTGGTTCCAAAGTTGGCCCTACGCTCGTTGGCTCCAAGAAAGTCAATGCAATCAGCTTCACCGGTTCGGTACCAACAGGCCGCGGCATTGCGGCTGAATGCGGTCAGATGTTGAAAAAAGTGCAGCTGGAGATGGGCGGCAAAAACCCAATGGTTGTGCTGGATGATGCAGACCTAGATGTGGCTGTTGATGCCTCATTGAACGGCGCATTTTTCTCAACAGGTCAGCGCTGCACGGCGTCGTCTCGCTTGGTCGTTACCGAAGGCATCCACGACAAATTTGTCGCGGCGCTAGAAGAGAAAATGAGCGCACTCAATGTTGGTCATGCTTTGCGATCAGAAACGCAAATCGGCCCTGTTGTTGACGAAACGCAATTGCAGCAAGACCTCGACTATGTCGACGTCGCAGCTAAAGAAGGCGGCAAGGTTTCTGGCGGTCAGCGTTTGAACCGCGACACCGAAGGCTTCTTTATGGCGCCGGCATTGGTGACTGAGACGACCAATGACATGCGCATCAACCAAGAAGAAGTGTTTGGTCCTGTGGCAAGTGTTGTTCGCGTTAAAGACTATGACGAAGCGTTGAGCGTGGCAAACGATACAGAGTTTGGCCTTTCGTCTGGCATTTGCACCACTTCGCTCAAGCACGCAACGCATTTCAAAGCAAATGCGCAAGCGGGCATGGTGATGGTCAACTTGCCAACGGCTGGTGTGGACTATCATGTGCCGTTTGGCGGCACGAAGGGCTCAAGCTTCGGCTCGCGTGAGCAGGGCACCTACGCAG
>CAJXLH010000163.1 GCA_913055925.1 uncultured Maritalea sp.
CTTGTCGGCATCCACATCTGCTTCATTTTTTGGTGGGTAGAGATTTGAAAGTTCACGCCCTACCATCATTTGTGCCATCGCGTCCAGCGTTAGGTCTTTGGCGTCTTTTGTAGCGATCCACTGACCATCACGAAGAATGGTCACGCGGTCAGCAATGGTTTTGACTTCCGGTAGCTTGTGCGAAACAAACACCACCCCAACACCGCGATCGCGCAGCTTGTTAATCTGGACAAAGAACAGCTCGGTCTCAGCTTCGGTGAGCACAGCAGTTGGCTCATCCATAATAAGGACGCGTGCATTCCGGCTAAGTGCCTTTACGATTTCGACCATTTGCTTTTCAGCGATTGAAAGGTCTGAAATTCGTGACTTTGGTGAAATATCCAAGCCAATCTCCGCAAAATATGCGGCGACTTGATCTGACATTGAATTGCGATCAAGGAACATATTTGTTGAGAGTTCGCGGCCGAGGAAAATGTTCTCTTCCACAGTCATTTGTTCGGCCAGGTTCAACTCCTGGTGAATAAGGACGATGCCCAATTCTTCAGCCTGACCATTCGGGGGCAGGGTGGTTTGCTTATCATCCAAATAGATTTGACCTGATGTCGGTTGATGGAAACCGGCCAATATCTTCATCAATGTGGATTTGCCTGCACCATTTTCACCAATGAGCGCATGGACCTCACCAGCGCGCACATCAAAGCTCACGCTGAAGAGCACGGGGACTTCCCCAAATGATTTACTGACGCGATCAGCCTTCAGCACGTTTGGCGTACCGACTTCCTCAACTGACATATTTTCCTCCCAACGGCGGGACAGATTCTCCCGTCGATGTAATTGATGTAAACCTTTTCATTGGTCGTGTAAACCTTTACATTGAGAAAAATGTAAACCTTTTCACTTTAGCAAGTGTTCTAGATAAGCTAGAAGATAGTTGCGCGCCGAGCAGGGCGTTACACTTAGTAGATTAACGAAAGCATTGAGAGCATTGGACGATTCCGCTTCACGGCCAGCCACGATTGAAGATGTAGCCAAGATTGCTGGTGTGTCTATTGCAACCGTCAGCCGTGCCATTCGAATGCCCGAAAAAGTTGCGGAAAGCACCCGCAAAAAGGTGACGGCCGCAATTGCGCGCACGGGTTATACCGCCAATGCGATGGCGCAGAATCTGCGCATGCAACGCTCAAAAATGGTCATGGTGTTGGCGCATTCAATTGCTGATCCCAATTTCCCCGGCATACTGATTGGTCTTGAGAAAGTCGCAAACGCGCGTGGCTACGGTGTTTTGATTGGCAATACGGAAGCAAATGTGGAAGCCGAGGAGAAATATCTTCGCTTTCTCGCCACCGGCATGGCTGATGGATTGCTTTTGCTCACAGGGCATCTACCTGTGGCTGGTTGGGCTAAGAGCCCAGCAAATACATTTCCCGCGACCGTTTCTGTAGCAAAACCCGTTGCGCAAGACAATTTCAGTTATGTCGGTGTAGACGACGCAAATGGCGCGAAACTGGCGACGGACTATTTGATCTCGTTGGGACACAAAGACATTGCATTTATTTCGGGGTCGCAAGGCGACATTGTTTCTGAGTTGCGTTTCCAAGGATATTGTAACGCATTGACCTCGCAATTCAAAAAATCATCTCCATGGCGCGTGCAGGGAGATGGCAGCCATGAAGGTGGCCGCGCCGCCGTTGAGCGGTTGTTTATTCGTGACACGCTTCCGACCGCATTTGTGTGCTACAATGATGACACTGCAATTGGTGTGATTTCGGCGCTTAACACGCGTGGGTTTAATGTGCCGAAAGACTTTTCAGTCATCGGATTTGATGACATTCAGTTTGCTGGCAACATGATCCCGTCGCTTACAACCATTAGACAACCTCGGGTGAAGATTGGCGAATTGGCCATGGATGCTCTATTGGATCACCTTGCTGATCCGTCGCGCAAACCATCTAAGACTTTGCTTCATGGCGACTTGGTCGTTCGCGAAAGTTGCTCAGTTCCGTCGGTCGAACGCTAAACTGGGAATGGGTTTAGCGCGTGGCACCTTATTCGCAAGGCTGCAGAAGATTTGCCATCAATCGGAATGCCCCGGGCACAAGTTGCGTGAGTTGATGGTGTAAAATCAGACTGGTATGCGTGTGACGACCCTTGCCAAACTTTCCACTCAACAACGCTCCTTCAAGTGGCGCTTCACCTTCATCGGACATCGATAATAATGGAACATATTGATTGTCCCACGAGCTTGCGAAATAAAGTCCGCGCTCTTTGTGCCAACCAGACCAATCTTCTTTTGATATCTTGTTCGGTGCGTTGAGTAGCGAGTGATCAGCGTTGAGAACATTGACGTCAGCATTTTGATTTGTGACGCGCCATCGCAAGGAAGGCTTGCCAATCGTTAGCGGTGCCAACGGCGTTTTCTCCGGATCCCAGTTATCCCAAGGACGATGATAAAGCGTAACCAAGTTACCGCCGACGCGCACCCATCGGTGGAGCGCTTCGAGGTTGTTGGAAAGTGCAGGGCGCGTTCTAAATGCAAACACCCCAACAAGGATCGATTTGTAGTGGGTGAGTTGTCCACGCTCGAGTTCGTCATCTGAAATGGGTTGCACATTCATGCCCATTTCACGCAACCAGACATCGCTGACATCACTACCCCCTGCGACATAGCCAATAGGCGCATCACTAAATCGAGCTTCTAGGCTTAAAACGTTGAGGGTAAGTTCACGGGCGAATGTCATGCGCCCGGTATGCTCAAAGTTCATACGTTCAACCTGCATGGCCAGCTGACCATCAAGGCTAAAGTGTGCATCTTGAAATCCGGGCGCGAGTTTGCTGCCAGGTGTAATCGTAACGTTGTTCCCGTCGCGCTCAGCCTGCAATCCTTCGGTGAGGCCAAACTCTAATGATCTGCCAGAGAGGTCGCCGACAATTTCGATCTGACGTGGTGTAGGGTCATTGAGATTGAAAATCAGAGCTTCAGGTTCAATTCGTAACTCGTTGTGCGGCACGACATTCAGTCGCTGTTCGGGTGCCAGCTCATGAGTGATGAATTCGCCGTTCCAAACGAAGGAAAGTTTTGCAAAAACATCTGAGTTGGCGGCAAGCGGAAACCATTCGTCAGGAAGCGGATCAGATGGTGGCGCAGATTTCGAAATCGTGATCGAATATTGCTGAGATGCTGTTTTTTCAACGCTCCAATCCTCAGGCGCGAAGACTTCACTGGTCACGTCCGTCGATCCATGCAGATGCAAGTGAGCAGTAAAACACTGGTCGGGTTTGGCTTCGTCGGTCGATAATTCGAACCGTGCGTCGATGTCTGATGCCAAGAATACGACCTTTGACAGTTGTCGTTCTTTTTCCACCAGGCGATGTCCGGTTTCATCTCTTGCGGCGGCAGGACAAATCTCCCGAGCTTTTCGAACAAACCCGAGCGCACTCGCCGCATGGTCGGCAACTTCATCGCGATTCGGCCACGCATTGATTGCGGCCTCGATCTGGTTTTGTGCAGATTCAAGCAGTTCTTGTAGTTGCGGTGCGTTTGCAAATTGAGCCAATTCGCGAAGCGATTTTGGCAGTTGATCGGTGATCTCCGTTTCGTCAGTTTCGAACCCGGTTGCTGACCATGCCAAGTTGAACGGCCATTGAAAATCTTGATCGGGCTCTACCCAATTGCCCATGCCTTGGGTTTTGTGAAAAGCTCGGGACACTTCACCGAGTTGCGCGTATGACATGCCGAACACATCATTGATGCCGTTGCCATTTACTTGTACGGTTTCAGGCGGCGGTGGAAGGTCGTCATCATAGGCATCACCTGCGCCGGACCATGCTGGCAGATAGATTTTCTTGACTTGCCAAGTTTCCAATCCCTGTTCCGGAAATGCCTTCGGGTCTGCAGCCATTTCAACGGCTTTGAATGCACTTTGGGTCATAGCGCGATGGTGACCGTGTTGGCCCGGCACATCCAAAAAGGTTGGTGTGATGATATCTGGCCGCTCGGTACGAATTATGTAGACAAAGCGTTCAAGGGTGCGTTCTTCACCCCAGATTTTCAGTGTTTCGTCGCCACTTTTAGAAAATCCGAAATCGGCTAAAGGGTCACCAGCAAATTGACAAAGCCAATATTGCTTCATGTTCAGTATGTCCGCAGCGCGTTCCATCTCACGTGTGCGCACCACGCCCAATGAAACGCCTGTTTGGGTTCCAATTGCATTTTGTCCGCCTTCACCGCGAGTCGAACAGGCATGTGACAAGTTGATGCCATCCCGAAAGGTGAGGGCCGCTAGCATTCTTGATGTTTCGTCGTCCGGATGCGCGCCGGTGTTCATGAAGCGTACAACGGATTTGAGCGGGGCAAGGGCGCGCCAAAGCTCTGTAATGCGGGGTGCAGCATATTTCTGGTTTAGTCGGGCGACAGATTGGTCAGACATAATTATTGATAAAACTCTCGTGGTTTACACTTTTGGCGTAATTGTTTGATGGATCACCATTGCAGCGCCGCCGATTGCGGCGGTTTCTCGGCCAGAAAAACCGCGCACAATGCGATCAATTTCGCGATCCGGGCGGTTTGAAACAGAGCCAACGGGTAGCTTGATTTGGTCAATAAGCGCGTCGATGACCGAATGAGGTAAGGCGCCGCCAAAAATGATTGTTTGCGGGTCATAAAGGTTTTCAAGTGTACCTATTACCTGGCTCAAATGAGTTCCGGCCTCGACGATCCAGTTTTGAAAATTTGGATCTTGCTCGTGAATCAAATTTGCGAAATCGGCACCAGTTACCAAGTCGATGCCGAATTGTTTCATATGCTGACGTGCCGCATATCGGCTGGCATAGGTTTCAAGACAGCCATGATTGCCACACGCGCATAAGTTGCCGTTCGCTTGAGTGATGATGTGGCCGATTTCACCTGAGTTGCCATAGGCACCTCGTTGCGCATGGCCTTGGGCAACCACGCCTAGGCCGATACCCGCACCGAAATAGACAAAACAAAAATCATCAAGCCCTTTAGCCACACCAGCAATACGTTCTGAAACCGCGGCGGCTGTCGCATCGTTTTCGATAAGTACCGGGCAATCGAGTGCATTTTCAAAGAAACTGTGCGGTTCGATATCGTCCCACTCAGGCAAGACGGCCTCACCTGCGCTTGTTAATGCTGTGACACCGAAAGGGCCAGGCATCACGATACCAACACCTAGAAGCCCATCATCTTTCAGTTTGACTTCAGTTTTCGCGGTGGCAACTGCGGCAACAATTGATCTTAACGCCGCATCTGGCTTTGCGTCCTTCAACGGTTCACGTTGTTTGTAGATGATCTCACCGGAGAGGTTCATCACAGTTGTCACCAGTGCATCTGGCCGAAGCTCCACACCGATAGCGTAGGCGCCGTTCGGATTGAAACGATATTGGGCGGCTGGTTTGCCGCGGACGCCGGTTTTATGGCCAACGGCCATAAGCAGCCCTTGCTCCTCGAGAGCTGCAGTGATGTTGGAGACGGCTTGCGTGCTTAAGCCGCAGCTTTTTGCAATTTCTGCGCGGCCTGCAGGTTCGTTTGCACGCACATATTCGAGCACAACTTTTTGGTTGTGACTTCTATTGCGTTCTGCATTGCCGCCGATTGCACCGATTGGCATGAAGGCTCCAAATTTTTTTACTCAAGTAACTTGAGTTAAGTATTGATTTGTTTTTAATTCTGGTCAACACTTTAGCATCGAAACTTGGAAATCTCTGCCAATTTTTCAATCGGATATTGGCCTAACAACTTAAAACAAAAGAGTTTTTCTCTTCGAGAGTGTTAGAAATTCAAAGGAGGAAGCAAAATGACTTCATGGAAGAAAAAGCTGCTTGGGCTCTCCGCAGGGGCGATGGTTGCCCTGTCCAGCACCCTTTCTTGGGCGGTAGAAATTGAGTATTGGCAGTATATTTTTGACCCGCGTGTTACCGCGATTGAGACGCTGATTGAAAAGTTTGAAGCGGAAAATCCGGGGATCACAGTTAAGCAGACGACATTCCCATATGCTGATTACCGTACAAAGGTAGCTGCAGCGATTCCTGCAGGTGAGGGACCAGATGTTGTTCAGCTGTTTTATGGTTGGTTGAATGACTATGTTGACGCTAAGTTGATTACGCCATTGCCGACGGATGTTTTCCCACCGGAAAAAATCGAAGCGGAATTTTTCCCAATGGTTAGTGCGATGAAGCGTGATGGCCAATATATGGCATTGCCAACGGCTGTTCGCTCTCTAGCGTTGTTCTACAATGAGCGCTTGTTTGACGAGGCAGGCATTGAAGGTCCACCAAAAACGTTGGACGAACTCATCGAAACAGCGAAGAAGCTCACCAAAAAAGACGGTTCGGGCAACCTGACCCAAGTCGGCATCACCACAGGTATGAACG
>CAJXLH010000164.1 GCA_913055925.1 uncultured Maritalea sp.
AGCTGAATGGGCAGATCGCGCCCTTTGTGCCGAAAGCCTTTCTGCCCTTGGTCGCGGGCAAGTCTGATCTCAACATTAGGGCCCGACGTGACACTGAAGGAAACATTGAAGTTGAACGCGCGCAGCTTGTTTCAGCCTTGGCGAACCTAAGCGCTACTGGGCAAATCAACCAAACTACAAATCGAATTTCGATTGAAACCGTTGGCAATATCGGCACGCCAGATGCGGCAATTGCTTTTGAGCGCGTGAGCGGGGTTACAACCAAACTCGGCGCCACAAGTTTTGCGGGCCGCATTGCCGGTGCACTAAACGATGCGGCTGTAGACATCAATGGGACACTTGAAAGCATTGCCGAGGGTGACTTTGCACTCGCAGGGGCTGGCTTTGAAATCAAGAGCCAAAACCTAAACTTCGTCGAGCCGCGCGGAGATATTCAGTTTTCTGGCGAAGTCGCGGAGCTTGTCACGCCCACGTCTGAGCTAAATGCACTTTTGAATGGTGCACTTATATTGAATGGCAAAATTAAACTTCAGGACAACAAAGCGAACTTGTTGGATGTGACGCTGGCAAGCGACCGCATTCGCGCGGGCGTAGCCGGTCAATATGATTTGAAGGATGGCGCTTGGCAGACGGCAGCGGCAGCAAAACTAAAGGCTGCGCCAAAGACAATCGCCTATCAATTGTTCGGTGGCGAAGCAGGTCAGATTTCACTTGAGGTTAGCCAGGACGCCGCAGGAACTATCAACGCAAAAACACTCAAAATTGAGAGCGCCAACATTACAGCCAACTTTAGCGGCACGATTTCCAATGAATTCGGTTTATCAGGACAAGCACGCATTGCGGACTTATCGAATTTCAACACGGAGTTGAGTGGCGCCGTAATTGTTGGTGGCAAGGTTACAGGTATGTTGGCCGATCCGCAACTTGACCTGCAATTGTCAAGCGAGGCGGTAAGCGTTGCACAAAAGCCCCTAGTTGATCTCAAAGGTTCAATCACAGGGTCACCAAACAGCCTGTTGCTGGCAAATGCTGACGCCATTTACGACAACACCCCTATAAGCGCCATCGCTCGCGTGAAAATGACGGATGAAGGCGGTCGCGACGTTGAGCAACTTTCGCTCTCGATGCCAGGCGCGCGTCTGGATGGGCAATTCAACATCGCCAATGACGGTAAACTCATCGGATTTGCGGACATCAATTTTGACGATCTGAGCAAAATTGCACCGCTCATATTGCAGCCCTCCCTTTCTGGGAGTTCAACAGGTCGAGTTGAGTTTGCGGTGCAGGACCAAAAACAACTGGTGACAGCGCGCCTTAGCGCACCGAAACTGACTTTTGGTGAAATCGACCTCAGCGAATTGAGTTTGGCAGCCAATGTAGATGATATGTTCGGTTCAGCCGCACCGAAGGCCACGTTAAAAATCGGCGACGCCAGCCTTTATGGCGAACGGCTTGTGGGGTCGACTTTGAACCTCACCAACATGGAAAATGGGTGGCCTATTGCCATCACTTCCTCGTTTTATGGCAAACCACTAACGCTTGATGCGAATGTGCGTCCGCAAGGCGGCGTTTTTGAGATCGACATCAACAAAGTTTCGCTCAACTATCGTGACATTGCGGTTGTGCTCGACAAGCCAGCAATGCTGCGCCTTCAGGGCAACAGCATTGACGTCAATGTGCCGCAAATCAACGTCGCCGACGGTCTCGTTTCGATTAACGGCACGTTTGACGAGCAACTCAAAATCGATGTCGGCGTTGATGGTGTCTCACTCGCCCGCCTTGACGATTTTGCCAAAACCGGCATGTCGCCCACCGGTCGAATTTCAGGGACCGCACAAATTACAGGTGATCCATCTGCCCCCGTTGCGAGCTACCAAGTGAGCGCACAAAGTCTAAGTGCCAAACCGTTGCGTGATGCTCAACTTGCAGCGCTTAACGCGCAAGGTTCGGGACGGCTGTCCGGTGACACACTAAGCACCAATATGCAGTTTTCGGGCAATGGGTTGAACCTCAACCTTTCGGGCAGCACGAACGTAAAAACAAACGCGTTAAACTTCGCTGTGCGCGGCACGGCACCTTTCGGTTATCTGGCGCAACCTCTTAGCCAAACCGGCACGGTTCTATCGGGTAGCGCCGACATCAATGCAACAATTTCGGGCACACCTTCCGCGCGAAACATTCAAGGGCAGCTGAGTACCCGCGGCGCACGCTTTACCGAAATTGCCTCGCGCATCCGTATTTCCAATCTAAATGGCGTCGTGGACTTTAACGGTGATCGCGCGACAATCAGCCAGTTTTCGGGACAATTGGGACGCAATGGCCGCCTGTCAGCAAAAGGTGAGGTTTCACTTCGCCCGAACGACAATCTAAACGCCAAAATTGCACTCAGCATCCGCAATGGCGAATATGATGACGGTAGCCTTATCTCGACTATTTTTGACGCCGACTTGGCCCTAAACGGCCCCTTGTCAGGCACCAACAATTTGTCGGGGACAGTGAACCTAGGCAAAACCAATGTCACAATTCCAGACCTATTGCCCAATGCCGTTTCGGCCGTCGCCGTGACCCACAAAAATGCAAACCAGCAAGTAAACGCCCAGGCGCAATCCATTAAGCCAAGCACAGGCAGTGGTGGTTCATCTTCAACCAACTTGGACGTGCGCGTAAGTGCACCGAACCAGATTTTTGTGCGTGGTCGGGGACTGGACGCTGAACTAGGCGGGCAATTTGATGTACGCGGCACAACGGCAAACCCAATTGCCACTGGCGCGATCAATCTCATTCGAGGACGCATGGATATATTGACTAAGCGCTTCGACTTTGACTTTGGTCGATTGGTGTTTACCGGTCCTTTGATCCCGACACTTGATTTCGCCGCGACCACCCGACAGGACGGCGCGAGCTACACGATATTCGTACGCGGGCAAGCGTCAGAGCCGGAGTTTTCATTCGGCTCGTCGGCAGGCGTCCCGCAGGACCAAATCGTTGCGAAACTCTTTTTTGGCCGCGGGCTAGCAGAGCTTTCGCCCTTGCAATTGGTTCAGTTGGCTAATGCCATTGCAACGCTTAACGGCACGGGGTCGCAATCAGGTTTGCTAGATCGGTTGCGCAATTTGGCAGGTCTTGACGATGTGGATATCAAGACCAACGAACAAGGCGAAACCGCCGTCGGCGTCGGCGCTTATCTAAATGACCGCACCTACATCAACATCGAAAAAGGCGCTGGATCGGGTTCTGGCAAGGTCACCATTGATCTCAACATCACAGATGACATCACCGCTCGTGGCGAAACATCTGAAAGTGGCGAGACCAAAGGCGGCATATTCTTTGAGCGCGATTATTGATTGCTCGAATGGATTTGGCACACTAGCAAGCAACGAAGTCACCCACGCAAGCGTAGCAAAGAACCCAGCACCTTTTTTTCGGCGAATGAATGTCAAAAAGGTCGTAGATTAAAAGTAAGAGCCTAGTTTCTTACCGCGCGCCAACCTGCGGACCGCGCTTCGCCTTCGTCGCAAAACCAGCGCTCCCCCTTTTCCAAAGAGAGGTGCGTTTTTGCGTAATCCTTGTCCCAAGGCATCACATAGATGCGCTCTTGTTGAGAGTTTTTGCTCCCTTTGATTGGACAAGCGTCTGGAGCAAGTTCACGTGCGAGCTGCCAACTTTGGTCTCTAAAAACCTCTGCTGGCATGTTATTCGCTTGCCAAATACCCAAGCCAGCTCCACGGGCAATGTCTTCTTGTTTGACATACTCGGATGAGTATCGACGGAAGGCCCATGCCCATCCTTCGCGCACGAGACGGGCATTCAGGTCTTTTCCGTAGTATTTGCACTTGGAGATGCTTCGTCCGTAGTAATCTCGGCCAATTGCGACGCAGGTGACGGCGCCGTTTACAACCAATTTGCGCAAGTGTTCAGCGGCATCTTCTCCGCATGACCATTTTTCGCCGTTTCGGTCTTTGCAAATCTGCGCAAACTCTGGCGCGTCGATGCCGTGCAACCTATGTGTACGGTCATCGATAATCAGTGTGTTGCCATCAATCACATGGATGGTTTGCGCATGGGCAGAATGAGTAAACGCAGCACATAACAAGAAAACGAAAATCAAAACGGCATTTTGCATGCGCGTATCTTGACCGTTTTTTAAAACCAATCAAGCCAGCGACGATAAAAACTAAACCAAGGAAAATGGCGGAGAGAGAGGGATTCGAACCCTCGAGACGGTTACCCGCCTACACGCGTTCCAGGCGTGCGCCTTCGACCACTCGGCCACCTCTCCGCAAAAACCGACATACCAATGTTGTCAATTGCTGGCGCAATATACTCATCACGGGATCAATCGCAAGTGTTCACTTCCACGTTGATCCGCTTGAACGATATTTTTTCGCGCCTATTATGTAGCAACGCACACTTCGTTTTGATCTAGGACCCATATAATGAAGATTTTTCTGCGCCTTATTGGCTCAACCTTTCTTGCGCTTATGTTGATCTTTATCATCATGGATGGCGCGAAGATATTGAGCACAAATAGCTTTGTGTTCACGCCGTTGGGCCAAGTTTGGTTTGAAATTGATCAGGCGCTCGGCACATTAACATTGAACACATTGCAAGCTATCGTTCAGCGTTATTTGCTCCCGTTCCTTTGGGACCCGATTTTCGTCACCTTCTTGGCTGTTCCTGCATGGGCGCTTAGCCTTATTCTGGGTGCATTCTTCTTGTTCCTGGGCAGAACTCGAGTGCGCGAACGATACAAACATATTGATGACCTTTAGGAGGCCAAAGCGATGGATTTAGATCACAAAGTAGGATTTGAACTTGCCGCACATAGTGTAAACGGCAACCCGATTACCGGCCCCTATCCTCAAGGCAATGAGACAGTTTATTTCGGATTGGGATGCTTTTGGGGTGCCGAGCGTTTGTTTTGGCGCACAGAAGGCGTTTGGGTCACTGCCGTCGGCTACCAAGGCGGTGCGGCCAATATGCCCAATTACCAACAAGTGTGCACTGGCAACACCGGCCACGCGGAAATGGTTCTTGTGAATTTTGATCCAAAAATTGTCAGCCTAGAAACATTGCTGAAACTCTTCTGGGAAGAGCATGATCCAACCCAAGGCAACCGCCAGGGTAATGATGTGGGCACCCAGTACCGTTCTGCGATTTATTACACAAACGACGCGCAAAAAGAGACCATTATCGCCTCAAAAACTGCATATGAAGAAGCGTTGGCGGCGCGCGGTTTTGGAGCAATCACAACAGAGATTAAGGCGGCAGGGCCGTTTTACTTTGCTGAGGATTACCATCAGCAATATTTGGCAAAGAACCCTGACGGCTATTGCGGACTGCGTGGCACGGGCGTTAGCTGCGTCACAGGTGGTGCATAATCGCGATGCTGACCCGCGAGCAGTTTGAAGATTATTGTTTTTCATTGCCCCACACCACCCATGTGGTGCAGTGGGGCAATGCGTCTGTTTTTAAGATCGGGGGTAAGATTTTTGCGATTTATTCTCGCTGGGATGATGGTGACCGCGACATCATCAGTTTTAAAGCGTCCGACCAATCATTTGCCATTTTGCCTACGCAAGATGGCATACAAGCGGCAAAGTATTTAGCCCGTGCAAAATGGGTACAGGTTTCAGATGAAGCAGGCTGGGATGCCGAGACATTTCACGCTTACATCAAAAACGCCTACGACCTCATTTACGCAAAGCTGCCCAAAAAGGTAAGAACTGCACTCGAAGAAGGCTAAAGCCCATTCGCCAATCAATGGCCGCTTGACATCCCGCTCAAAATATCCGGACTATATGCGCAAAATTTATGCATCGAAGATTGCAATGCAATCGAAGGAGTTGATATGCGCTTGGTCACGGCATTTGCCCTATTTGTTTTGGTTGGTCTGCTTGCGGGTTGTGCAACCTTAAGTAAATCGCAATGCCAAACCGGTGACTGGCGCGCAATCGGACAAGCTGACGGCATGAATGGTTACTCCCTCGCCCGGCTCGACGAGCACCGTGAGGCATGCAGCAAACATGGTGTCACGGTTGACGCTGCGCTTTACACGGCAGGTCGCGACCTTGGTTTACGTTCTTATTGCACCACGCAAAACGCCTCCAAAGTGGGCCTTGCAGGCCGGTCATACCAAAATGTTTGCGAAGGCGAGATGGGGCTGAGCTTTGTGCGCATATACCGTGCGGCAAGCGATGTGAAATATGTCAACGACCAGATCACCAGCTTACAAAGCCAGATCAAAGAGAAAACCGAAGAACTGGCAAAGCCAGCACTGACGCAACAGCAGCGCGATAGTTTGGTGAAACAGATCGCCGATCTAAATTCTGATGTGACCTCTCAACTGACGCGCCGCTCCGAGAAAGAAGCAATTC
>CAJXLH010000165.1 GCA_913055925.1 uncultured Maritalea sp.
AAGTTCGCGCGCGCGCGCGGTTTGAGTGAGCGTGCGATCAATTTCAAACATGCTTTGCGAAACACGCTTGTGCCGGTGATCACCATTATTGGTTTGAACATTGGCGGCTTGATTGCGTTTTCTGTGATTACAGAAACAGTGTTTCAATGGCCCGGCACCGGTTTGATGTTCATTCAGGCGGTAGATTTTGTGGATGTGCCGATCATGTCGGCTTACCTGCTTTTCGTGGCGTTTTTGTTCGTTGCGATCAACTTGCTTGTCGACTTGCTTTACTTCGCGGTCGATCCACGTATCCGTCTAGGAGATTCATAGGACATGTCTGAAAAAACAATGACACGTTGGCAACGATTCCTAGACAACGATATTGTCTGGTCGTTCTTCCATTCGCCTGGCGCGATGCTGGCGGCGTTTGTAACTGTAGTGTTTGTGGTTGCGGCGTTCGCGGCACCAATCATTGCTCCTTTTAACCCGTTTGACCCCTCCCAAATCTCGTTATGGGACGGCAAGTTGCCGCCTGCTTGGGTGGATGGTGGTCAACCACAATATTTGCTCGGTACAGATAACCAAGGCCGCGATATGCTCTCCACCATTCTCTATGGCGGTCGCTTGTCGATTATCGTTGGTCTTGCAGCTGTGGGCTTGGGCATGGTGCTCGGCGTCACACTCGGCGTTATCTCTGGCTATGTCGGCGGCACCACGGACGCGATTATCATGCGTATCGCTGACGTACAGCTCACAATTCCCGGCATTCTGTTGGCAATTTTGATCAATGGCATTGGTCGTTCCTTCTTGCCGTTGGAAATGCGCGAAGAGTTTGCGATCTATGTGGTGATTTTGGCCATTGGCTTGATCGATTGGCCGCAATTTGCGCGTGTTGCGCGTGGCGCAACGCTGGTTGAAGCCAACAAAGAATATGTGCAAGCGGCTCGGGTCATTGGGTTGCCAGCGTGGCTCATCATGCTGCGTCACATCTTGCCCAACACATTGCGCCCCGTGCTTGTGATTGCCACGATTGGTTTGGCACTTGCCATTATCTCAGAAGCGACATTGTCGTTCTTGGGGCATGGCATTCCGCCAACCACGCCATCGCTTGGGACATTGATCCGTGTGGGCAATGAATATCTCTTCTCGGGCCTCTGGTGGATTACTTTCTTCCCAGCCATTGCACTAGTTGTGCTTGTGTTTGCGGTCAACCTTTTGGGGGATTGGATGCGTGATGCGCTCAATCCGAAACTACGATGACAGAACTTCTTAAAGTAACTGACCTCGACGTTGAATTTCCGACACGTCGAGGCACCGTTAAAGCCGCACAAGGCGTTTCTTTGACGTTGAAAAAGGGCGAAGTGCTTGGTCTCGTTGGTGAATCAGGCGCGGGCAAATCAACAATTGGCAATGCCATTATTGATTTGCTTGAACGCCCTGGTCGGGTTGCTGCTGGCTCAATCGTCTTTGAAGGCGAAGAGCTGCGTGGCAAAACGGAAGACGAAATGCGCTCCGTTCGCGGTGACCGCATTGGCATGATCTTTCAAGATCCGCAAACCTCGCTCAACCCACTTCTGACGGTTGGCGTGCAACTTGTCGAAACCATCGAAAAGACAACCGATTTGCGCGGCAAAGACGCTGAGGCACGAGCCATCGAACTGCTCGAAGCGGTGGGGATCACCGAGGCACAGTCTCGCTTAAAGGCCTATCCACACCAGTTCTCGGGTGGTATGCGCCAAAGGGTTGTGATTGCCCTTGCGTTGGCGGGCGACCCTGATCTTGTGATTGCCGATGAGCCAACAACGGCCTTGGACGTTTCCATTCAGGCGCAGATTCTTGATCTGATTAAGAAGCTTTGCCGCGAGCGCGATCTGGGCGTTATCATCGTAACGCACGATATTGGTGTTATCGCCGAAATCGCTGATCGGGTTGCGGTTATGTATCGTGGTAAGGTGGTCGAGACAGGCGAGGTGGGCCAGATTTTGGGCGCGCCCGAGCATGAATATACCAAAAGCTTGATTGCTGCGGTTCCGCCGTCAGATCGACGGTTGGAGCGCTTCAACTCTGTGGACTACATCGAAGGCGGCTCGGATACGCGGCGTCGTATTGATGTGCAAAATCACTGGTTGGGTGAAAAGAGCCACGATGCGTCTGATGGTCCGACCATTGAGGTGAATGATCTCAATCTTTCATTCGTCCTCGAAAAAGCGATCCTCAAGAAGAACCGCAAGATGCTCAAAGCGGTCGACAATGTATCCTTTGCTATTCAACCCGGTGAGACCTTTGGTCTGGTGGGTGAAAGTGGCTCAGGTAAAAGTACCGTTGCACGCTTGATCGCGGGACTTTACAAGCCCGACAGTGGCCAGGTGAATATTCTTGGCCAAGATGTGTCGACCAACCCTCGATTGCCCGCTGCAGTTGAGGCGCATCGTGCATTGCAGATGGTATTCCAAGACCCGTATTCTTCTCTTAACTCGCGAATGCGCGTATTGGATATCGTGGCGGAACCAATCCGGTTCTATAAGCTGACATCATCAGAGGCTGAAACCCGCAAAATCGTTGGTGATCTTTTGGATCACGTTGGTTTGGGCGCGGCAGCCGCGCTGCGTTACCCGCACGAGTTTTCAGGCGGCCAACGTCAGCGTATTTCGATTGCGCGTGCTCTCGCGTGTCGGCCGCGTATTTTGATCTGCGATGAACCGACATCAGCGCTTGATGTGTCGGTGCAGGCGACGATTTTGAATCTGCTTAAGGATTTGCAGGAAGAACTTGGTTTGACCATGCTGTTCATCTCGCACGATTTACCGGTTATCCGCCAAATGTGCGACCGGATCGCTGTGATGCGTCACGGTGCGATTTGCGAGATTGCGGATAATGAAGCGCTGTTCACCAACGCGCAGCATGAATATTCGCAGCATCTGCTGAAGCTCATGCCTACCTATGTTGGGCAGTAGGCATTGATCTAAAAAGAACTAAGCCTCGGTCCGGTTGGGCCGAGGCTTACGCTGCGCTCACGTACAACTCAATTCTCCAGTTTCAGGCTTTGCCTATATGTGCGTGCGGGAAGGATGCTCGGCGCATAAGGGAGGAATGCCGAGCGAACACGCTTAGTAAACTGAACTCACTTGAGTTGGTGCAGGTTGATCGAACGAGCTGTTTGACATGTTTACTGACAAGTCCAAGGCAAAGCCTGCTGTCATCAATGCAAAAGCTAAAGTTGTTACCGCTAGAGTTTTCATAATTGTTCCCCGTTAACTTACTAAAATTTTGACAGAAATCAGAATTTGCGCAGCTCGCTACGAACCTTTTCGACAGTAGGTTCGTTTGGCTGATAATAGCCAAAAGCGATCAATGCAATTGAGATGACAAGCAATACAAATATCATCTTTCCAATCTCCTTGTTTCCCGGTCGTTTCAGTTCGACCTATGTGCCCAGTTTGACCTGTTGAGCTGGTAAAACTGCCAAAAAACTAGGTAAAGATTTAGCGAATCTTGGAAATGATATAAAAAACAACAAGTTAGATGATTTGTTGTTTTTTGCTTTGGTTAAAGGAGTGTCAATAACCGCAAGTTTGGCGAAAGCTACACTTAAGTGAAGGTAAATATTCGCGCGATAAAGGGTATTTAATTGGTCTGTGTATTAACTAGTGCAGACTTGTACTTGAAGAGAACAAGTGAATAACAAGTACGCCGCCAAGTATCATGGCCATGCCCAATATTGCTGCAAGGTCTAAGGTTTGCTTATACAATAGCCAACCCACTATCGAGACCGCAACGATGCCGACGCCCGACCAGATTGCGTAAGATATGCCAAGCGGAATAGTTTTTAAGGTCAAACTTAGAAAGTAAAATGCAAGACTGTAGCCAACAACAACAAGAATTGATGGCAACACCGCGCTAAAGCCGTTTGAAGCCTTGAGAGCTGACGTTGCGATAACTTCGCCGAAAATTGCAATTGCGAGATACAGATAGCCTTTTGGCACTTAATCGTTCCTATCGGCTATAGCCCGCCACCAGTATGTCGCCGCTGACAAAACCGAACCCGGTATTGGTGACCTTGTCGCCTTCTGCCCAAGTCATTTTATAGATTGGACCATCTTCGGCAATGGTCAGAACAAGTTTGATGACGTTGCCGTCTAGCCAATATTCGACATCGTAAGTGCCGGCGTAGCTCTCAGCATTTTCTTCACGGCGCTTGGCCAATCCGATCCCGATCTCGCTTTCGGGATGCAACAGTTCATCATTGACCCATTCTGCGATCAATGTGCCTTCATCTTTTCCAAACCTATAGGTCACCAGACCAAATTGATGTCCCATGATGTCCTCAACTACAAACTACTTGCACATTTTTTTGGCGACTACGCTTCGCCGTATTTCCCGAAGCCTACAACGAGCATGTCGCCGCTGACAAATCCATATCCATAAACGGTCGGTTCATCTGGGTGAGCCCAGGTCAATTGATATGCATTGTGAACTTTGGCGATTGTCAGCTTGCGTGTGATTTTTTCTTTGCCGCGCCAGGCCTCGACGTCATATTCGCCTTCATATTCGCCGGGTGTATGCCCATTTGTGGCCGTGGCAAGCCCAATGCCAGATTCTTGTTGGCCAGGCGTTGTTTCATCGACCGACCATTCAACAATCAGTTTGCCGTCTTCATTGCCAAAGCGATATGTCGACAGCCCAAAAGCATGCGCCATTCATTGTCCTCCCCACAAGTAACTGCGGCAGACTAACAAAGAAATGAATCTGGTCAATGAAACAATATGTTTCAGGTCGTTGTGTACTAAAAACCTTTACAATAACAATTCTTTGCCGAGCGCGACAAATGCTTCCCCGCGTTCAATATAGTCTCGGAATTGATTGTATGACGGTGCTGCTGGGGAAAGGATTAGCGTATCGAACTGTTGTTGCTTCTCAGCAAGTGCGTCCATTGCAGACTTAAGGTTATCTGCCTCAAAAACATCGATTTTATGCGGTTTGTTTGCCAACGCCTCTGCTAATCGATGGCCGGTTTTCGGCAAGCAGGCGAGTGTGGTCACCGAGGAATTTATGATTTCGAGCGCGAGGGATTCATAGTTCTGTTCACGATCATACCCGCCAACAATTAGTGCATTGCGTGTTTCCGGATAAGTGGCCAGCGCGGCAATGGTTGCCTCTGGCGTTGTGGAAATAGAATCATCAACCAAGATATGGTTGCCGACTTTGTGCTCTTCCAAACGGTGCGCTGGCGGCGCGAAGCTTCTGAGGCCTTCGAGTAGCGCTTCTTCCTTTGCGCCCAAGCCCAATGCCAGTTTGGCGGCAATCATCATATTGTCCGCATTGTGCGGGCCTTTAAGCTTGGATTGACGCATGGTGCCGTGAAGCGCGGCGACCATTTCGGCAGATGGCGCGGGCAGCTCGTTCGCATATTTGGGCAGATTGGCTTGCACTTTTTGGTTTACGGCTGCTTGCGCACCAAGGGCATAACCGTAACGCTCTTTGCGGCGCAGCAAGTTCATCTTGTCGTGGTAATATTGTTCAAGGCTGCCGTGCCAATCTACATGTTCGGGGAACAAATTGGTGAAACCGACAAAGTCGGGTTGTAGTTCCAAATCAGCAACTTGATAGGATGAAAGCTCCATCACAATCACGTCGTGATCATCCAGATCTAGCGGTGCGACGCCAAAGTTGCCACCAAGGCGGGCATCAATGCCGGAGCATTTCAGCATGGTCTCAGTAAGCTTGACCGTGGTGCTTTTGCCTTTTGTGCCTGTGACAGCGACAACTTTCGCGTCACCGCGTTTATGCTTCGCCCACAAATTGATGTTTGTGGTCACCTCAATGCCAGCCTGTTTAGCAGCAATCAGTTCGGGCTTATAAATCGAAACGCCGGCGGAGCGCACGAGCATAGAGAAGGTGCCTTTGGCAAAAAGGGCTGGTAAGTCACCTGGCGCAACCTGCGTGCAATTTTCAACGTCTGCGTCGCCACTATCAACGGTAACGAAGACCTCGGTTTGCGGTGAGACTTCTGCCAAAAAGCTGCGTGTTGAACGGGCTTCCCGACCAGCACCATATAAAAGAACTGCGCCGTCAATCTGCATGGCTAACCTCATTGTTCAAAATCGCCTGCGCCAACTCTTTCGGGATGGCGTGCACTGTGGTTGGCGTTAAAAGTTCCGCCCAAGCAGTGTCGAGCTTTTCTGCGCCGTAAAACTGTTCTAGTTCAGGCTTCAATTTGCGCACCACGGCGGTATTTTTCCATTCATCTAATTTGGTCAGGCGCCAAAGTGCTGCTGCGGCTTCTAAGATTTCGCCTACACATTCCCATGGCTTATGACCGGCCAAACCGCTTAGTTCGCGCATTTCGGGTAGCTTTTCATCCTTATCAAGGACAT
>CAJXLH010000166.1 GCA_913055925.1 uncultured Maritalea sp.
CTCGTCGCCATCACCAAGATTTATGGCCACTTTGTCGAAAGCACCGCCATCACTTTCGATCTGGAAGCGCCCACCGAAAACATGATGGGGGAAAAGGTCGCTGGTCTTTTGTCCGCTGGCTATCCTTTTTTGATCGCGAGAGATGACAACGGAGCAGTTTATGGCTTTGCTTACGCGAGTGCCTACCGCCCCAAGAAAGCCTATCAACATAGCGCAGAGGTCACCATCTACCTTGACCCAAGAGCACAAGGTCGCGGCATTGGCAACGCTTTGATGGAAAAGCTGCTTGATAGCTTGGAAACGGACCACAAATTTCATCTGGCAATCGCCGTTATTGCAGACGATGCAAAAGCTTCAATCGGGCTTCATAAGAAGCACGGCTTTAAAGAGATCGGATATCTTTCAGAAGTGGGCAAAAAATTCGGCAAATGGCACGGCACAACGCTTTTGTCGCGCAGCGTCTAACGCCTTTACCGTACTGCAGCTAGATCCGTATCAAGAATACGCAGAACCTGATCAAGTTCGTGCCCGCGTTTTAGCACCTGACCGGCTGGTCCGACCACGCGATACATGCCTTGCTTGCGCCGTAACTTGGGGTCCTTTTCAATCCGATATGCGGGCATTTCGCTGGCGCGTTTAAAGATGGAGAAGACGGCCCGGTCCTTCAACATATCAATGGCATAGTCTCGCCAAGTACCCTTGGCCACATGCCGCCCATAAACATTGAGAATGGTCGAGAGTTCTTTTCGATCAAACCGAACCATTTCAGGAATGGGCGTCGGCTTTGTCACCTTATCAGTGGAATGCACCAGGGTCAGTTTTTGATTGGCCTTTGGCGGCGACTGATCGTTCAACGAAAAGCTCCTTGTAAATATTACTGAAATGATCGCTGCAAACGCCCAAATTGGCAAGCGAAAAAGCCTTTAAATCGTCACAATCTCACCCCGATCTCGCCGGAATGGATTCTTAACTTACAATCATAGCCTCCAGTACCCGGCCCTTTGGTTGTTTTAGCCCCCAATCAAAGAACGACACAAAGGCGCCGGGTCCCCCAACGTCAAAGGCTACCAAGACCTCCAAGTCTAAGTACCAGTAAAAAAACACCCCCAATCATTTGGGGGTTTCTTTTTGTCAAAGTGTGTAAGATTTAAACGGGATTAGCGCGAAAGCGCCGCCGCGCCCAAAATGGCGCCAGGCAGGCCTTTGCCGGACTTTTCTTGCACCAGCACCGCCAACCCATCAACGCCCTCTTCCATCATTTCAGGGACAGGGATCATCATTTTGGTTGCTTCATCTGCGCGCCACATGCCTACAATTTGGCGGTCATAGACAATAGAAGAATAGTTCAGCTTCTTGCCTCGGTTTTCACCACGCTTGATGTCCACCTCAGCATTTTGTCGATAGGAAACAAGCCAAACAATGGCTTCATCAATATCCGCACTTTGGGCAGGGATATTTACGTGCAGCGTATCATCTTGAAGCCCTAGGCCCATTGAAATGGGCAAACTGCTGCCTTCAAGCGCGGCATTGATTTTGGATTGGTGAGATCCCACAAAATCGTCACCACCATTTACCACCAATTGTGGGGTATAAATCTGATCACGCCCCGTTTGTTTGGCGTATTTGCGCTGCAACATGGAGTGCTTCTTGGCGCTAAATGTGTCTTTCCAGCCGATATAATTCCAATAGTCCACATGGTAAGCCAGTGTGATCACATCATCACGTTTTGAAAGTTCAGACAAAAATGCGTCTGCAGGCGGACAAGACGAACAGCCCTGCGAAGTGAACAGTTCCACCACGGCAATCGGATCAGACTTCATGTCCATGGCCTGCGCGCCATGCACCATGAATGACAAGGCACCCAAAACCAAAACAATGCTGTTGCGAAATTTCTTACTCATGATGCCTATGTAGGCCAAACAGACAAAGTTCGCCAGTCACAGGGTTTGACTTATTCGTGAGCGAGCAGTGGGGCTTAAATCTCCAACGTGACGTATAAGAGGTCACGAAACTGCGCCCGTGTGTCCTCCTCGCTTTTGCAAGCCCGGTTCATCACCACCGCATTGACCAACAAAGCCCGGATAATATCGAACTGCATTTCAACACTCATCTTTTCAGATTGTGGCAGCTTTTCAGACAAGACGGCAAACAAACGTTCTTCGCTTGGGCCAATAATGGCCTCACAAACGTCATGCCCTTCCCACAATAAAATGCGGGCATAAACATCGTCGGTAAACGTGAAATTAAGGAGCTTGATCAGCACCTCTTCAAGATCGAGTTGATCAGAAGATGCTACCAAAATTTCATCCGATATACTATCCAGCGCCCGCGCAAATAGGGCAGCGGGTAATGCAAGCTTCTCGGAAAAATGCGCCAATACCGTGCCTTTGCCCACGCCAGCCGCGCGGGCAATTTCGGCAACCGAAATGTCTTCAAACAGGCGCGCGCGCGACAATTCCTCGTAGGCATCAAGTATTTTTTGACGCGTGAGAACAGCCCGTTTCTGTTTGCCTTCAACTCGAATACTCATATCAACTCACCTAACACAATTGACCGCGGTCAAAAAGACAATTATACAAAATTGACCACGGTCAATTTATTGGAGTTCTTATGACCAAAATCCTCATTCTCTCCGGCCACCCGCGCCCAGAAAGCTTCACGGAGCATCTCGCAAAATCCTATCAGAACGGCGCGAATAAAGCCGGGTTTGAAACAGAATTGTTCAAACTGCATGAACTAAATCTCAGTCAAAAAGCCATCGCGCAAAAGCCCACATCAAACGATTGGTCGCCCCAACTGACCGCCCTGTGGGAGGCCTTTGAGCAGGCCGATCACGTGATGATAGCTCACCCCTTATGGTGGGGCTCCATGCCAGGCGAGTTGAAAATGTTATTCGACAGGCTGCTTGTTTCGGGGAAGGCTTATAGCTACGAAGAAGGCAAACCCCTGCCCCTCGGACACCTTGTTGGCCGCACGGCTGAAATTTTCATGACCTCAGATACACCCAATTGGTTCTACAAATTGGGGTACAAAAGCGCACAAACCAATTTGATGAAAAATCAGATCCTAAAGTTTATTGGGCTCAAACCAGCACGGTTCACCCACATCTCACCAGTGCGCACTATGTCGGACACAGAGCGGCAACGCCAAATCGAAAAAGCATTCCAATTGGGTCAAATAGCGCCCAAAACGGTAAAACAAAAAAGCGCGGCCTAGTTGGCCGCGCCTTAAAGACTAAAGCGAAGGGCGAATCCGCGCCCTACGCGACCAGCGAGCGCAACACATAGTGCAAGATGCCGCCATGTTTGTAATAGTCCAGCTCATCTTCAGTATCGATCCGACAAAGCGCTTCAAAGCTTTTCTCTTCGCCATCTGGCGTGACAATGTTCACCGTCACATCGCAACGAGGCGAAATCTCATCTAGGCCTACAATGGTCACAACTTCATCACCATTAAGACCAAGTGCTTCCCAGCTCAAACCATCTTTGAACTGCAATGGCAAAACGCCCATGCCCACAAGGTTAGAACGGTGAATGCGCTCAAAGCTTTCTACAATCACTGCGCGCACGCCGAGCAAAATCGTGCCCTTCGCCGCCCAGTCGCGAGAAGAACCAGTGCCATATTCCTTGCCACCAAAAACCACCAACGGCGTATTGCTTTCCTGATAGGCCATCGCCGCATCAAACATTGCGACCACTTCGCCAGACGGGTCCTTGGTGAAGCCGCCTTCAACCCCTGGCACCATCTGGTTTTTGATCCGAATATTGGCAAATGTGCCGCGCATCATAATTTCATGGTTGCCTCGGCGTGAGCCATAGGAGTTGAAGTCTTTCACGGCCACCTGCCGTTCAAGCAAATATTTGCCTGCAGGCGTGTCAGACTTAAATGACCCAGCAGGCGAGATATGGTCGGTGGTGATGCTGTCCCCGAAAAGGCTCAAAATCCGTGCCTTCTTAACGTCTTCAACAGGCTTTGGCTTTTCGGTCAGCCCTTCAAAGTAAGGTGGATTTTGCACATAGGTGGACGAGGAATTCCACGCATAGGTTTCCCCACCCTCAACTTTGATGTTTTGCCAACCTTCATCGCCTTTAAAGACATCTGAATAGCGCTTATTGAACATTTCCGGCGTCACATGGGCGCGCATGATCTCATTGATCTCTTCAGTCGAAGGCCAAATGTCCTTCAAGTAAACAGGCTGGCCATCTTTGCCAGTGCCCAATGGCTCGGTTGTGATATCGATGCTCATTTTGCCCGCCAACGCATAAGCCACCACCAATGGCGGTGATGCCAAATAGTTGGCTTTCACATCTGGGTTCACGCGGCCCTCAAAGTTGCGGTTGCCTGAAAGCACCGAACAGGCCACCAAATCCTCAGCGCTAATTGCCTGAGAGATTTCCGGCGGCAAGGGGCCAGAATTACCAATACAGGTGGTGCACCCATAGCCTACAAGGTTAAACCCAAGCGCATCCAAATCTTCCTGCAATCCGGATGCTGTGAGATAGTCGGTGACCACTTGTGAACCCGGCGCCAAAGATGTCTTCACCCAAGGCTGCACATCAAGACCCAACTCCCGCGCCTTACGCGCCACCAACCCAGCGCCGATAAGAACCGCTGGATTTGACGTATTGGTGCAAGATGTAATCGCCGCGATCACCACATCACCATGGGTGATAGAGAACTCTTTGCCTTCCACAGGGGATTGTGGTTCGTCGGTTTTGGCAAACTCGCCGGCCAATGCCGCCGCGAATTTTTCTTTGGCCTCATCCAAATTCACTCGATCTTGCGGGCGTTTTGGACCAGAAATCGACGGCACCACATCATTCAAATCAAGATAAAGCGTGTCGGTATATTCAGCATCCACGGTGTCGCCATCGCGGAACATGCCTTGCGCCTTAGAATAGGCCTCAACAAGCGCCACCCGATCTTCCTCACGACCTGATGTGCGCAAATAGGAAAGCGTATCATCATCCACAGGGAAGAAACCGCAGGTTGCGCCATATTCCGGTGCCATATTGGCAATGGTGGCTTGGTCCTCAAGCGTCAGATTATCCAAACCTGGACCGAAGAATTCCACAAATTTGCCGACAACACCGCGTTGGCGGAGCATTTCCACTACCTTCAAAACAAGGTCGGTTGCGGTGATGCCGTCACGCAAATCACCTTCAAGTTTGAACCCGATCACTTCCGGGATCAGCATCGAAATGGGTTGCCCAAGCATCGCAGCTTCCGCCTCGATGCCGCCAACGCCCCAGCCCAGAACCGAAAGACCATTGACCATGGTGGTGTGGCTATCGGTACCCACCAACGTGTCGGGATAGGCGATGGTTTCGCCATTTTCTTCTTTGGTCCAAACCGTCTGCGCCAAATATTCAAGGTTTACCTGGTGGCAAATGCCGGTGCCCGGCGGCACCACGCGGAAATTGTCAAACGCCTCTTGGCCCCAGCGCAAAAACTCATAGCGCTCGCCATTGCGCTCATATTCGCGCTCCACATTTTTCGTGAACGATTGGGCCGTTCCAAAAAAGTCCACCATCACCGAGTGGTCAATCACCAAATCAACTGGCACTTGCGGGTTGATCCGTTGCGGATCTGCACCAAGCTTTGCCGTCGCGTCGCGCATCGCGGCCAAATCAACAACCGCTGGCACGCCGGTAAAATCTTGCATCAACACCCGCGCCGGCCGATAGGAAATTTCATGGGTCGAGGACTTGGATGTCAGCCAATCCGCACAAGCAATGATGTCTTCTTTTGTAACCGTGCGCCCATCTTCAAACCGCAATAGATTTTCCAAAACCACCTTTAATGAATTTGGCAGTTTGGAGATGCCCTTCAATCCGTTTTTTTCGGCTTCGGGAAGAGAATAATAAATATAGTGTTTGTCACCCACTTGAAGGGTTTGCTTGGCGTTGAAACTGTTAAGTGAAGCTTGTGTCAATTTATTGCCTGCCTATCTCGCAAAAGATTAAATTTGCGCTGGCCAAAAGCAAAAAGGGACGCTTTCGACCAACAGCCGAGAATTGAATTGTCGCTGTCCCCACGGCGACCTTCGCGTTTTATATAGTAAAACTATTCTTTTCTTGCCAGTGTCTACCCTCTTCAAATATCAGTGTCCTATGGCAAATCTGACGCAAATTCTTGAAAAAACGTCGATAAAGGTGCGCGAGCTCGCCTGCGCGCGCGGCGGGTTTGATATTTTCAGTCATGTTTCTTTTGATGCGCTGCCCGGTGAAGTGATTCTGTTGCGCGGGCCCAACGGCGCAGGCAAATCCACTTGCCTTGCTGCACTTTATGGCGCTCTCACCCCGAGCGAGGGCTTAATCGACATCGAATTGGAC
>CAJXLH010000167.1 GCA_913055925.1 uncultured Maritalea sp.
TTGGCTTTGTTGCCTGCTATCGAATAGCCGTCTTTGGAATTTGCAATTGGCAGAATATTCATCGGTGGGGCGCCCATGAAACCGGCGACATAAGTGTTGGCTGGGGTGTAATAAACCTCGTCTGGCGTCCCGATTTGCTGAATGTATCCGTCTTTCAAAATACAAATGCGCGTTGCCAGCGTCATGGCTTCAATTTGATCGTGCGTCACATATACAATTGAGGCGTTCACCCGCTCGTGCAGGTCTTTGATCTCGGCACGCATTTCCACGCGCAGTTTTGCATCAAGGTTTGAAAGCGGTTCGTCGAACAAATAAAGCTTTGGATCGCGCACAAGCGCGCGGCCCATTGCAACACGCTGGCGCTGGCCGCCAGAAAGCTCAGACGGTTTGCGGTCGAGCAGGTGATCGAGCTGCAAAATCTCAGCAACGCGATGCATTTGTTCTTCGCGAACAGCTTTGCTCGCGCCACGTACCTTCAAACCAAATGTGATGTTTTCGCCAACCGTCATGGTTGGGTAGAGCGCGTATGACTGGAATACCATCGCAATGTCTCGATCCCCTGGAGGGGTTTCGGTCATATCGCTGCCGCCAATATGTATGCTGCCCGCATTGATGGTTTCAAGACCTGCAATGCAATTTAGAAGAGTTGATTTTCCGCAACCCGATGGCCCCAGCAAAACCAAAAACTCAGCTTCGCCCATATCGATATTGATATCGTGAAGCACTTCGACATTGCCGTAGTTCTTTTTCAGATTTTCGATTTTCAGGATTGCGTTTTGATCGGTCACGATCGTCTCCTTTTCGGGGCGCGGGTGGAGGTGCGAACAATCAAATCCACCGGCACTACCTTTTGCAAATCTTTGATGGGCGCGCCTTTGACGAGCTTCATCACCATATCGGCGATTTCGCTGCCGGCATCTCGGATGGGTGAGCGGGTGACCGTTAAGGCCACAGAAAAGCTTTCGGTTTTAAGCGAAGAGAGTCCGTCATCGTGCGAGATGATCGATATGTCCTTGCCAACTTCTAGGCCTTGTTCGCGAATGTAGCGTTGTGCACCCAGTGTCATTAGGGTCGAAGAACATAAAAAGGCAGTAGGTGTTGGGTCCATAGCCAGCAAAGCCTCTGCATGTTTGTATCCGTACTCAACCGTCATGTGATTTTGGAAGATGAGGTTTGGATTGGCTTGCATGCCAAACTCTGCGAGCGCACGCTTGTACCCGTCCAATCGTTGGCGGGCGAACATCAGATCAGGCGCACCATTGAGCAAGGCAATGCGTTCATGGCCGAGTTCCAAAAGCAGCTTCGTTGCGTCGTAAAAAGCGCCTTCATTGTCGATGTCAAAAAAGCCGTAGGGCAGATCAGTTTCGCACCGACCGTGAACGATAAATGGAAAGTTTAGTTTCGATAAAACCGAGATGCGTTCATCATTTGCTTTAGGTGCTGAGATGACAAAACCATCAACTTTTCGATTGGTCGCAAACCGTTGATAAGTCTTGGCGCTATCGGCCGCCGTCAACACCACGTCATTTTCATATGTTGCGAGTTTTTTCGTCAACGCCGCAAGGAAGTCGGCAAAGTGCGGGTCGATAAGCAAATCATCTTGATGTGGCAGAACAATGCCAATTGCATCAGCACGACCTGTAGCCAACCGGCGGGCGCTGGAATTGGGGCGATAATCAAGTCGCCTTGCCGCTTCAAGCACGCGATCTCGCGTCGCTTGATTGACGGTCGAATAATTGTTCAGCGCGCGCGAAACCGTTGCCTGTGAAAGGCCAAGATGCTCGGCGAGTTTTTTTAAATTTGCCACAGCGTCCTCCTTCCTCAACGAATCCCACTTGTGTGCAAAAGACGCAACTTATGAAAGCGCTTTCAAATTGAATTGATAGGTTTTTGCCGCGATGAATGCAAGTGGCAATTTTGGTTGGCGCTAAATCGAGATGTAAATCTTCTCAATAACTAGCTGAAAATAAACAGAAAAACGAACTTTTTGCGATTTTTGTTCAAAGTTGAATCCAGATCGTTCGACAAAATGCGCTTGACAAGATGGTTGGGTTGTCGATTTATTGAAAGCGCTTTCAATGATTGATCGGCGAATCCAAACGCCGACGTGAGGTTAAAGGGACGAGCATGAGCGAAGCATTAGCTGTCAAGCAAACAGACATGGGTGCACACGGCAATCTGGACCACCAGGCCGATTGGTGGCGTGGTGCTGTCATTTACCAGATCTACCCACGGTCTTTTCAAGACAGCAATGGTGATGGCATTGGCGATTTGCGTGGTATCACCCAGCGTTTGCCATATGTGGCACGTTTAGGTGTTGACGCGATTTGGCTTTCGCCGTTCTTTAAATCTCCCATGAAAGATATGGGCTACGACGTCTCTGACTATTGTGATGTTGACCCTTCATTCGGCACACTTGAAGACTTTGACGCGATGGTTGCGCGAGCACATGAGCTGGGTCTCAAAGTGATGATCGATCAGGTTTTGTCGCACACATCAGACCAACACAAATGGTTTGAAGAGAGCCGACAAAGCCGTGAGAACGATAAATCAGATTGGTATGTTTGGGCCGATGCGCGACCTGATGGTACACCACCGACCAACTGGCAATCTGTTTTTGGCGGTCCGGCTTGGAGCTGGGATCCAAAGCGTCGCCAGTATTATCTCCACAATTTCTTGCCTAGCCAGCCGGACCTCAATTTTCACAATCCGGATGTGCAAGAGGCATTGTTAAAGACCGTTCGTTTTTGGCTCGAACGGGGCGTGGATGGTTTCCGTTTGGATACGGTAAACTTCTATGTTCACGACCAAGAGCTGCGTGACAACCCTCCCGTGACAGGCGGACGGTCAAACGATGTTCCTGATCTCAACCCTTATGGATTTCAGGAGCATATTTACGACAAAACGCGTCCAGAAAATATCGGATTCCTTGAAAAGTTCCGTGCGCTTTTAGATGAATATCCAGGTGCATCATCGGTTGGCGAAGTTGGTGACGGTGATCGCTCTTTGCGCACCATGGCAGAATATACAGCAGGCGATGACCGCCTACATATGTGCTACTCGTTTGACATGCTTGGCCCAGACTTCTCGGTAGAGCATTTTAAAAAATGCATCACGCGCTTTGAAGATGCTTCGGAAGAATTTGCAGGTGGCAATTCATGGCCATGTTGGGCATTTTCCAACCACGACGTTAATCGTCACATGAGCCGTTGGGCGGACCTTGCCAATAATAAAGAACAGTTTGCAAAGCTGGCAGGCGCATTGCTTTTGAGCCTTAAGGGCTCTGTTTGCATCTACCAAGGTGATGAGCTTGGCTTCACCGAGGCAGAATTACAGTTCGAAGATCTCACAGACCCTTACGGCATCACGTTTTGGCCAGAGTTTAAGGGACGCGACGGTTGTCGCACGCCATTTGCTTGGGAAAGCGATGGGGTGCATGGCGGTTTTTCTCAAGCTGAGAAAACATGGCTGCCTGTCGCGCAAGAGCACAAAAAAGCATCTGCCGCCACACAAGAGGCATCGGATAGCTCCATTTTCTCACAATATCAGCGTTTCTTGAATTTCCGAAAAAAGCTTCCAGCGATGATCGATGGGGACATCAAGTTCCTTGATTGGGGCAATGAGGGACTTGCCTTTGTGCGCGGCGAGGGCGCGGACGCGGTGCTTTGCGTCATCAATTTGAGCAACTCAGATGTTGCATTCGAATTGCCAGAGGGCATGAGCGCAACAGCGCTTGAAAATCACGGATTTGAATTTGGGTTCGACGGTTCAACCGTCAGCCTTGGTGGCCATCAGGCCTTTTTCGCCGCTTTGGGTTAGCGGCAATCGGTAGTCGGGAGGATTACGAAATGAAGAAACTACTTACCCTTGCAGCAAGCGCAATTGCGATTTCTGCGGCATCAATCATGCCATCATTTGCTTTGGAAGAAGGCAAGTTGGTTGTGTGGATCAACGGCGACAAAGGCTATAATGGTCTTGCCGAAGTTGGCAAAAAGTTTGAAGAAGAACTTGGCGTTGAAGTTGTTGTTGAGCACCCTGAAAGCGTGACTGACAAGTTCCAGCAAGCTGCTGCAAACGGCCAAGGCCCTGACATTTTCATCTGGGCGCATGACCGTTTTGGCGAGTGGGCTGCAGGCGGTTTGATCACACCTGTTGATCCTAGCGCTGAAGTGAAAGCAAACACGTTTGATTTTGCGTGGGACGCGGTAACATCTGACGGTAAAATTTGGGGCTACCCAGTTGCTGTAGAAGCGGTTGGCTTGATCTACAATAAAGATTTGGTGCCAAATCCACCTGCGACATTTGAAGAGATTGCTGATCTTAAAATTGACGGCATCGAACACCCAATCATGTGGGACTACAACAACACCTATTTCTCGATGCCATTGTTGATGGCTGGCGGCGGCTATGCCTTTGAGAAAAAAGACGGTGCGTATGATCCGGCTGATACAGGTGTTGCAAACGCAGGTTCGATTGCTGGTGCATCAATGATCAAATCTTTGATCGATAATGGTGTGATGCCTAAAGGCGTTGATTATGGCGTTATGGATGCAGCGATCAACAAAGGCGAAACCGCAATGGTCATCAACGGACCATGGGCATGGTCAAACCTTGAAACATCAGGCATCAACTTCGGTGTGGCGCCAATCCCGTCAGTCGATGGTAAGCCTTCAAAAGCATTTGTTGGCGTGTTGGCAGCAACAGTGAACGCAGCGAGCCCGAACAAAGACATCGCTAAAGAATTCATCGAAAGCTACATGTTGACAGATGACGGCCTGAAAATGGTCAATGACGATGTGGCGTTGGGTGCGGTGACTTCTAAGTCATTCGCTAAGCAAGTTGAAAGCAACGCAAACATTGCTGCAACTCTTGCGAACGCACAAACTGGTGTTCCTATGCCTTCAATCCCTGCAATGGGCAAATTCTGGGCGGCTATGGAGCCAGCACTTCGTTCGATCACAAACGGTCAGTCTTCAGTTGAAGAAGCATTGTCTGGCGCCGAAACACGTATTTTGGCAGAATAATTCGAACAGAGTAATCTGATCAGAGGCATCGCCAGTGGTGGCGGTGCCTCCATCTCCCGAACCAAGGCCAACGCCATGTCCGTTATGTCCAACTCTGATCAGCCGCACGGCGGCGACGGTTTTTCCCAAAGCGCAACGCTGTTGAAAAGCGCAGCGCCTTTCCTAAAAATCGTGAGTTTGGCGGCCATCGCCTTTGCCTTTTTATATGTCATTTGGGGTCTTTACCTCGCAGGGCAGCCCATCTTTGCCGTAGTCACATTTGCCGTTGGCATTTCTATTGTCGTGCTGTTCGGCTGGAAACGGTTTTACACTTGGCGCTTCGTATTTCCCGGCGTTGCGGCCATCTCGATATTCATCGTGCTGCCGGTTTTTTATACATCCGGCATCGGCTTCACGAACTATAGCGCAACAAACATTTTGCCATTTGAACGGGTGCAGCAATTGCACCTTGATAAAATGGTCAAAGATCCAACTAGCGCCCGGCCTTTTTCCCTCACTGAAGATTTGCGCTTGTATTTCCCAGCGCATGAAGGCCGTGGCGCACTTTCAACCGCGCCCATCGCACAGGCGGTGGATGGTGAACTTGTCGCCGAGGCGTTTGATGGCAGCGAACCTGCGCTCTTAAAAGTGCGCGATGTGATTAAGAACCGCGCATTGTTGCAAACACTATCGGTTGCGTTGCCTGAAGGCGGCGCGCTCACTATGGATGGCTTGCGCGAATTTGCAGCCTCTGCGCCATTTTATACGGTTAGCGACAACGATGTTCTTGTCGGTGCAGATGGCACCAAACTAACGCCAAATCATGAAAAAGGCTTCTACCAAGATGAGGCAGGGGAACTGGTCACTCCCGGTTGGCCGGTGGGCGTAGGATTTTCCAATTTCACCAAAGTCCTCTTCTCGGACGGCATTCGCCAGCCAATGTTGGAGATCTTTATTTGGACCTGCGTATTTGCGTTCCTTTCGATGGTGTTCACATCAGGCGTTGGAACATTTTTGGCGGTCATTCTTGAGTGGGAACACCTTGCCTTTAAAGGCGCTTATAAGCTTTTCTTGATCTTGCCTTACGCGGTACCTGCGTTCATTTCGATCCTCGTGTTCCGCGGCTTGTTCAACCAAAATTTTGGCGAGATCAACTTGATCCTAAGTAGCTTGTTTGGTTTGAAACCTGACTGGTTTACAAACCCAGCGCTTAGCCGATCGATGCTCTTGCTTGTGAACACATGGCTTGGTTTCCCTTATTGGATGCTGCTTGTTGCTGGCTTTTTGCAGGCTGTGCCACG
>CAJXLH010000168.1 GCA_913055925.1 uncultured Maritalea sp.
ATTCATTGATCACATCGCGCCACCAACCATACATGGTGTACAAAACGCCAACCAAACCGATGTAGAAGACGAATGGGTTTGCAAGATTTGTCCCACGAAAGTCGAAACTGCGTCCCGTAGCGTGGTGCATGTACATAATGCCACCAATCGCCATTACAAACGCGAAAAACGCACCGAATGCTGGCCAAGGACTTGGTTCAACCAAGTGATAGTCATGATTTTTTGCGTGTGCAGCCATTAAAGCCTCTCCCCGTCCTTACGAAGCGTAAAATGCATAAAAGAGCGTGATTTCTTTAATCGTATCGAGCTCTTTGTCCAAATCCAACTCCGGATCTACATAATAGATTACCGGCATTTCCTTAACTTCACCTGGCGCCAATGTCTGCTCGGTGAAGCAAAAACATTCAATCTTATTGAAATATGTGCCCGCCTTTGACGGCGACACATTAAACCCAGCGGTTGTTGCAACTGGCTTGTCGCTTAGATTGGTCGCAACATAATTTACGATGACGCGTGACCCAATTTTGTCGACAGACATTGCTGCTGGCTTAACTTCAATCGGCAATGCGGCGTCAACGCTTGCGGTAAAGCGGACGGCCATTTCGCGATCAATGATTGCAACGGTTGCTGTTTCGTCTGCGACTTGCGTCGTGCCACCATAGCCAGTGACTTGGCAGAAAATCTGATAGATCGGCACAGCGGCGTAGGCCAAGCCCACCATGCCGGCCACAAGCGCAAAGAGAACAATCGCAACCTTTTTGTTGCGGTTTTCTGAGTGCTCTGCTGTCAAATTTACGTTCGCCATTTTCTGCCCGTCCTTACAAAGGTCGCTGGAAAATTGCAGGGCCGATTTTGACAATCGTCACCGCGTAGAACAACACAACAAGTGCACCAAGCACCAATGCCAAAGCGATAGAGCGCTTACGGCGACGCTTTTTCAATTCTTCCATTTGCTCAGGAGTAAGATCAGACATTAAACGATCCCTCCCAAAAGCCGCGTCACAACAATATCTGCTGCGAGGATGAGGAAGATTGCGAACAAATAGACAAGTGAGAACGCGAAAAGCTTACGCGCCGCTTTTTTCATTTCAACAGGTTCATTTTCGCGCCAAAGTTTCGTCGCGTAAAAAATGAAACCACCGCTCAATAGTGCCGCAGCCGCACCATAGGCGAGGCTTGCAAAACCGATGGCTGCAGGGGAAAGTGCAACCGCGCCAAGAATGAGCGAATAGACAAATATCTGATTTTGCGTTGCGCGTTCACCCGCAACGTTTGGCAGCATTGGAATGCCGGCCGCCTCATAGTCACCCTTTTTGTACAAAGCCAGCGCCCAAAAATGTGGTGGCGTCCACAAAAAGATGATGAGGAAAAGAATTGTGCTTTCAATCGTGATTGTACCTGTAACCGCGGCCCAACCAATCATTGGAGGGAAAGCGCCCGCCGCGCCACCAATTACAATGTTTTGCGGTGTCCAACGCTTAAGCCACATCGTGTAGATCACGGCGTAGAAAAAGATCGTAAAGGCCAACAGACCGCCAGCGACCCAGTTTACGAGCAATCCAAGCGTGACAACTGAGAAAGCAGAAAGCACTAGGCCGAATGCAAGCGCTTCGCCTTTAGTCACTTTGCCAGCTGGAATCGGACGATTGATCGTGCGGCTCATAATGGTGTCGATGTCGGCATCGTACCACATGTTGAGCGCGCCAGATGCACCTGCGCCAATGGCGATACACAAGATAGCCGTGAACCCGATAAGCGGATGCACGCCACCTGGCGCCACAAGCAAACCAACAATTGCCGTAAAGATAACCAACGACATGACGCGCGGCTTAAGCAGCGCGAAATAGTCTTCAACATCCGCAGTGGAGTATAAAGGCTTGTCGTTTTGATCTGTCACAAATGCCATTATTGACGGTGAACCTTTTGGTAGGCGCTCCGCCGAAGATGCCCGGCGAAGCGCAAATTTTCACTACTTAATTTTCGGCAGTGTTTCGAACTGGTGGAACGGTGGAGGTGAAGGAAGTGTCCACTCCAATGTGTTCGCACCTTCGCCCCATGGGTTGTCTTCTGCCTGGCGCTTTTTCATCAAGCTTTCGATGATTGTCCAGAAGAAAAACACCAAACCAAGAGCCATGATCAGGTAGCCGACTGATGAAACCATGTTCCAGAATGCAAATGCATCAGGATAGTCAACATAACGTCGTGGCATGCCGTTCAGGCCGAGGAAGTGTTGCGGGAAGAAGATCAAGTTCACGCCCACGAACATCACCCAGAAGTGCAATGTCGCAAGTGTTTCATTGTACATGTAACCGAACATTTTTGGGTACCAGTAGTACCAAGCCGCAAAGATCGCGAATACCGCACCAAGTGACAACACGTAGTGGAAGTGAGCAACCACATAGTATGTGTCGTGCAATGAACGGTCAGCACCAGCGTTCGCCAAAACAACACCTGTCACGCCACCAACGGTGAACAAGAAGATGAAGCCGATAGCCCACTGCATTGGTGGACGGAATGACATTGAGCCACCCCACATTGTCGCAATCCATGAGAAGATTTTTACGCCTGTCGGTACCGCAATAACCATCGTGGCGAACACGAAGTAGCGTTGTGTATCAAGCGAGATACCTGTTGTGTACATGTGGTGTGCCCACACAATGAAGCCAACAAAGCCAATCGCAACCATCGCGTACACCATGCCCAAGTAACCGAAAATTGGCTTCTTAGAGAATGTTGAAACGATGTGAGACACAATGCCAAACGCTGGCAAAATCATGATGTACACTTCAGGGTGACCGAAGAACCAGAACAAGTGTTGGAACAAGATCGGATCGCCACCGCCGTCAGGTGTAAAGAATGTAGTGCCGAAGTTCCGGTCTGTGAGCAACATGGTGATCGCGCCAGCCAAAACAGGCAAAGACAACAACAGCAAGAACGCAGTTACAAGCATCGACCACGCGAACAAAGGCATTTTGTGCAAAGTCATGCCAGGAGCGCGCATGTTGAAGATTGTCGTGATGAAGTTGATCGCGCCAAGGATAGATGAAACACCTGCTACGTGAAGGGAAAGAATAGCAAAGTCCATCGCAGGTCCCGGCTGACCTGTTGTTGATAGAGGTGGGTAAACGGTCCAACCGCCACCTGTGCCCATACCGCCCGGAGGGCCCTCAAAGAACATAGAAAGAAGCAACAACAAAAATGCTGGTGGCAACAACCAGAACGAAATGTTGTTCATACGTGGGAAAGCCATGTCCGGTGCGCCAACCATGATTGGCACGAACCAGTTGGCGTAGCCGCCAATAAGACCAGGCATAACCACAAAGAAAACCATGATCAGGCCGTGCGCCGTGGTGAACACGTTGAACATGTGCTTACCAGCGTCTAGAGCGGCAGCACTTTCCCACTCGTGGCCATAAACCATTGATGCAAGGCCAGGGAAAATCTGGATGCCCGGCTCAGCCAATTCCCAGCGCATGAAGCCAGAAAGGGCACCACCGATGATACCGGCGATGATTGCAAAGATGAGGTACATGGTACCAATATCTTTGTGGTTTGTTGAATATACGTAGCGCTTCCAACCTGTTGGGTGATCGTGCGCGTGGTCAGCAGTTGCAGTTGCCATTTGCTTTCCTGTCTCTTTCCCATTCGCCTCTTGAAAATAAGAGGCCCCAAAACTTTTTCTCGTGACGTTACTTCAAGCTAGCCAAAGTCAAATTGGCAGCTTCAACATCATCTTCTGCCTTTAGCTTTTCAGCCCAAGCGGCGTATTCTTCTTTAGAAACAACGCGCACTGCGATTGGCATGAAGGCGTGGTCTTTACCGCAAAGCTCAGAACACTGGCCGTAATACATGCCTTCTTTACGTGCGTGGAACCATGTCTCGTTGATACGACCCGGTACAGCATCTGTTTTCACGCCGAACGAAGGAACCGCAAATGCGTGGATAACGTCAGCCGCTGTGATCAACATGCGAACTGTTGTGCCCACTGGCACCACCATTTCATTGTCCACTGCCAACAAGCGAGGCTCATTTGGCTTATTTGCTGCAATGTCTGCGTCGCTAAGCATGATTGAATCGAATGACGCACCATCAAGGTCGTTATATTCGTAACCCCAGTACCACTGATATCCTGTTGCGGTGATGGTCACCTCAGGTGCAGGTACTTTTTCGCCGTCAGCGCGAGAGAAGATTGATGAACCAAGATATTGGCGCTCGCCATCAGGTGTTGTCATTTGGTCAGCTAGAACGCCAAATGATGGAACAGCGATTACGATCAAAATCGCGATTGGCAACACAGTCCAAACAATCTCAATGAGTGTATTGTGTGTTGTGCGTGATGGTTCTGGATTTGATTTCGCATTGTAACGCACCATGACCCAGATCAATAACGCCGTGACGAAAATCACTATTATGGTGATCAACGGTACGAGCAATCCATCGTGGAAGGCTTTGGTGCTGTCCATAATTGGCGTAACGGATTCTTGGAATCCAAGCGCGCCATCTACAGGCTGCCCAACACCTTGGGCAAATGCAGCCGTGGGCAGAACCACAGCTAGAAAAATTGATACGAATTTAGCCAGACGTGCAATAGTGCTGTTCACGTCAGTCTCCCTTTGCGACTTGTTTTAGCCTAACGTGCGCGTACCGATAAGTGGAATGCACTCCGCTTGTCAATTCGCTCACCCCCAATTCTAGGCAGAATCTCATTGCTGACCTAAATCATACCAGAACCAAATGCGCAATTCCAAATGCGTGGAAAACAGTGCGGCAAAACCCCGCAAGCTCTGGTTTTCATCAGTTTGTACGTCTTTTGTCTGATCTTGTATCACTCAAGCCATAGACTTGCCGCAATTGATTGACCTTTATTCACATGGTGACAATTCAATTGAGTAAATTGACTTGGCGCATCGCCCGTCGCAAAAAGATGGGGAAATCAATCCGTTTTGGAGAATCACTTTGTTTGCTCGTTTTTCTGCAGTTTTGGTCGGCTTGGGCTTGGTGCTGTTCACCAGCCAATTGGCAATGGCGCAAGGCGTCGTGCGTGCGCAGCACGGTGATTGGCAGATGACATGCGACACACCGCCAGGCGCAAGCTCTGAGCAATGTGCGTTGATCCAAAATGTCACTGCGGAAAACCAACCGGGCGTTGCGCTCGGCGTTATCGTTCTCAAAACCGCTGATGGCAAAGCCCGCTTGCTTCGGGTGCTCGCGCCCTTGGGCATTTTGCTGCCGAACCAGCTTGGCCTCGTGCTTGACGGCAAAGACAAGGGCCGCGCGCCTTTTGTTCGCTGCTTGCCCAACGGCTGCATGGCAGAAGTTGTGTTGGACGACCAATTGATTTCCGAATTGCGCACAGGCGAAACCGCCCTCTTTATTGTGTTCAAAACACCTGAAGAAGGTATCGGCATTCCCGTTTCGCTCAACGGATTTGGCGCGGGCTTTGACGCGCTGCCATAACGGCCTGCGGCGATTGGCAACTATTCATTGCCATTCATCCGCTTGATCTTTTCAGCATTTACCCCCAAATAGTGCACTCGTCTTTTCGCGTGCATGATCGCGCATCCAACTAAAGAGTGTTGCACTATGGCCGAAGCCAAAAAACAGCAGGGCATGAAAGCCGTATTCACAGAAGGCTCTACCATGCGCCATGTGATCGTGATGACGTTGACGTCAGCGATTGGCCTGATGGCGATTTTCTTTGTTGATGCGATTACACTTTTTTACATCTCGCAGCTCAATGACGCCGCGCAAACCGCTGCCGTAGGTCGCGCGAGCTATGTGTTGGGCTTTGTGATCGGCATGTCAGTTGGCTTCATGATCGGCGCGTCGGCAATGGTTGCGCGCTCTATCGGTGCAGGCGACGAAGAAGCGGCGCGGTCTTACGCCGGTACATCGCTGATCACCGCATTTGCATTCGGCGCGATTGTGACGCTTGTTGGTTTCTTGCTTACCGATTGGTTTATGGCGCTATTGAAAGCTGAAGGTCCGGCCCTCGAATATGCGCGGATTTACCTCTATATCGTGTTGCCAACAATGCCATTCCTCAGTGTGGGTATGGTCACAATGGGTTTGTTGCGCGCTAAAGGCGACGCGAAGCGTTCCATGGTGTTGCCGTTGATTGGCGGCGTGCTTACTGCGGCGCTTGATCCGATCTTTATCTTTGTATTCGGATGGGAAGTCGTTGGCGCGGCCGTAGTGTCCTCCATCATGCGCGTGACTTTTGCTGTATTGGGCATCTACTTTGTTGT
>CAJXLH010000169.1 GCA_913055925.1 uncultured Maritalea sp.
ACCAGCGCTTGCTTTTTGAAAACGTGTTCCAGATGGGATTTTCGCTAGCGTTACCAAATCGCAATCGACCTGTTCGAGCACTTCATCCACGAAGCGCTTGCAATCAGCCTCGCTTAAATCTTTGTGAAACAGCGCACTTGAATATTCTGAATGCGGGTAGGTAAGCGGCGTCAACGCCTTCACGCCAAAACTCAGGCTTGTGAGCTGTAAAGGCCAAACTGCCAACAAGTTGTGACCGCGACGGAGCACAAAAATCTTTAACTGTGCATCGGCGTTTTCGCCAATATGTTGCCACCACGAGTAGCACCAGTTGAACGATTGGAAGTACGAAAATGTTTCGTCCAGCTGCGCCTCGAGTACCAGCCAACCCTCAGCGAGTTCAGCGAAGCCCTCAGCACTCTCGACGAGTGATAGTTCAACAGCAGCTTTTTCGCCCGTGTCAGCGGTTTGTTGAGGCAATGTCGCGCTCCAGCTTTCTTGCGTTTCAACCTTTTTCGCCACTGTCATTTTCTTCCCCGAAACCTTAGCATGTTGCATTTGCAACATATCGCTTACGGTTGTGCAAACCGAATTAGTTGGCTTGTAGATTGCACAAAACGGTTCAACCATGAGTTAAATTTTACATATTTCGGCGGAAAACGGTTTTAATGGTTAGAGAACTGTTACCGCGCCGTTTGTAGTTATTTTCACCACAAGATTTCAAACAATCAAATATCATCGTTCATCAATAGACATCCAATAAAATTCAACTGGATCAATCAATTGGCGCCATGCCGACCGATTAGTAGGTGATTTTGGCAAGAGGCGGACGTTTTTTTTGACGATGCATCAATTTGCCTAAGTCTTTAAAATATAAGGACTTTAATATCAAAAGATGTGAATATGCGGACTTTACCGAAGACAGCAGGAATTTATGTTTACCGTTCGGTAAACGGACACCTTCTATTTTGTGACAAATGTAAGTTCACAGCCCACCGAATGTTGGTGCAATAAAACTAGGTGTAGAAAATGCCCAAACTCACTTTCCTTCACAAATTAAAGATTTCCCAGCGCATTCTCGCTGTTACCTTGCTTGGCGCGACGCTGTTTCTTGTGTTGGCGGGTGCATATTTCGCAGAACGTGCCATTTCGAGCACCTATGAAAACCAACAGGCCCATTTTGCCGAAGTGAACAATTTGGTGAAAGGCACGCGGGCAGCAACGCTAGGCATGCAATCTACCGAGAAATCCTACTTGTTGAACCCAACACCTGTTTCAAAGGGTATTGTGTTGGAACTTGAGGGCACTATTGGCTCAAACCTTGAAACGTTAATTTCAAAGGTAGACGACGCCGAGTTTAGTGCCGCCGCAACCGAACTCAGCGAACGACTTGTTGAACACCATGATTTGTTTTTGGCGATTTCTGAAAACCTGGAAACGGTTGGATTGACCGAAGAGGTGGGTTTGCGCGGTGAGTTGCGCAGTGCGGTACAGGAAGCTGAAGCGGCGGTGAACACTGCAAAACTCGATGCATTGACGGTAAAGATTTTGATGATGCGCCGTCATGAAAAGGACTTCATAATTCGCGGTGCCGAAAAATATATCGGTCGCATTGATGAGCGTGTAGCCGAATTCAAAACGCTACTTGACGCGAGCCCGCTTTCAGGTGGCGATAAGACCAATATTTGGAAGCTCATTCAAAGCTACCAAACTTCTTTCAAAACCTTTTCTGACAAAAAGCTCGAGCTTGCAGGTCAAATTGAGCAACTCAACAGCTTTACCTCCAAAACAGTGCCGCTACTTGCAAAAATGTCAGCTTATGCTGAGGCACAAGCTGCCTCTGCGAATGCGCAGATTGGGGAAGTTGAAAATGCCGTTTCAATCGCCATGACCGCTTTGATTGTCATGGGCCTTGCCATTCTTGGCATGCTCGGCTGGATTATCGGCAACTCAATTTCTCGCCCGTTGAATCGCTTGGCAGAGGTTGCGGATGAGCTTGGCCAAGACAATCTTCACGTTGAAATTAAGAACGACGAGAACAAAACCGAGATTGGCACCCTCACCCGTTCTTTGATCATCTTTAAAGAGAATGCCATCAAAGTTGCTGAACTAGGCGAAGAAGAAGCCGCCCGCCAAAAGCAGTTGGCGACCCGCGCGAAAATGATGGAAAAGCTTCAGGCTTCATTTGGCGAAGTCGTTGGCGCTGCGGCGGCAGGCGATTTCTCCAAACGCGTTGATGAAAACGTACCCGATGAAGAACTTGCAAATCTATCGCGTAGCGTAAACCATTTGGTTGAAACTGTTGACGATGGCTTGAAGAAAACCGGCGAAGTTTTGGCCGCCTTGGCAAACACAGATTTGACCAAGCGCGTTGAAGGCCAATATCAAGGTGCGTTTGCGCAACTGCAAAACGACACAAACCGCGTGGCTGACCGCTTGACCGACGTGGTGAAGCAATTGCGTGAAACTTCTCGCTCATTGAAAAGCGCAACTGGCGAGATTTTGGCCGGCGCGAACGATCTTTCGGAGCGCACGACGCGGCAGGCAGCAACGATTGAAGAAACGTCAGCGGCAATGGAACAGCTGGCTGAAACGGTTCTTGAAAACGCCAAAGAAGCTGAAGAAGCAAGTTCAAATGCTGATCGCGTGAAATCAACTGCAGAACAAGGCGGCGAAGTAATGCGCCAGGCGAACAATGCCATGGAACGCATCACTGAAAGCTCTGCCAAAATCTCAAACATTATTGGGATGATTGACGACATCGCTTTCCAAACCAACTTGCTCGCGTTGAACGCTTCTGTCGAAGCGGCGCGCGCTGGTGAAGCGGGCAAGGGCTTTGCGGTTGTGGCCGTGGAAGTTCGCCGCCTTGCGCAATCAGCTGCAGAAGCATCATCTGACGTGAAAGCTTTGATTGAACAATCTGGTGCTGAAGTTAAAGACGGCACCGAGCTTGTGGGCAAAGCCGCAGCAAGTCTTGAATCAATGCTCGACGCAGCACGGTCAAACAATGAATCTATGGTCGCTATTGCGGCGAAGAGCCGTTCGCAAGCGACCTCGATCGAAGAGATCAACACGGCCGTGCGCGATATGGACGAGGCTACCCAGCACAATGCTGCACTGGTTGAAGAAACCAATGCAGCTATTGAGCAAACCGAAGGCCAAGCCAACGAGCTTGATCGTATCGTTGATATCTTTGTGACCGAAGATGGTGGCACACCGCGTTTGCCAATTGGGGCCAACAATGAAGTGCCAGATGAATTGCCCGTGCAAACAGGCATTAAAGCCCTACGCGAAAAGGCGATGGATGTGGCTAAGACCTATCTGACAAATGGCAATGCGGCGGTTAAGCAACAACCTTCTGCAGATATTGACGAGGAATGGCAGGAATTCTAAGGCCGGGCCTTTAAACTCCGCCCTCACGAAAAGCGCCCTCTGTTTAGAGCGGCGCTTTTTTTTGTGCGTTGAAGTGGTTGGAAGGCAAGTGGAAAAAGATTGGTCGAACCAGTTTACTATTCTGAAAGGCTAATCGAAATATTATTTCCCCACATGTAAGAGTTTCGGGGTCAAAAGCATGTCATTTCTTAATGGGCTTAATAAACTTAAAATTTCTCAGCGTATTTTACTGCTAACGCTTACAGGCGGTATTTTGTTTGTGGCGCTTGGGGTTGGATATTTTGTTTCCACGCAAATCTCCCTAAGAGCGGAAAATGAAGCGCAGCGTATTGCCAAAATCAACAACAATGTGAGCGGCATTACGGTCACCGCCCTGAATATTAAGTCCGACGAAAAAGACTTTTTGCTCAACCCCAATATGGAAATTCTCAGTGTTATTGAGGGGCGCGAAGCGCAACTTGAAGCCCTGCTGACGGATCTTAAGTCAAACATCACGGAACCCGAGCTAATCGAGACCACCGAACAACTTGTCGCAAAATTTGCGGAACGCAAGGACTCCTTCGCGATCGTGCGCGACACTACATTGCGGTTTGGTCTGACGGAAACCGAAGGCGTTCGTGGTGATTTGTTGGCGGCGACGAAGGCGGCTGAAACGGAGCTTGCGGAAGCAAAGCAGAACATTTTGAGTAAGGTTGTCGTCTTGATCCGTCAGGCGGAGAAAGACTTCATCATCCAAGGCGACCCTGCCTATGCAGACGAAATGGCGACCCGCGTTACCGAATTCCAGTCAATGTTGGATTGGACCCCGCTTGATGACGCACAGAAAAAACGCATCACTGGCTTGGTGAACGACTACCACGAAACCTTCAAAACCTTTGTTGGTATGGTTGGTGAGATTGATGCGGCGAAGCAAAATCTTCAAACCGTTTACGAGGAACTGCGTCCGTATAGTGCCGTTTTTGCGGAACAAGTTCTATTGGGCACCCAAAAAGCTGAAGCGGATTTGGCGGCGGTGAAACAAACAACCATGATGGCCATTTTCGGCGTGATTGGCTTTGCCCTCTTGTTCATGGTTGCAGCGGGTGCGATTATCGGACGCTCTATTGCTTCGCCGATTAAGAAACTCGCCAATGTTGCTGAAGAGCTTGGCCAGGACAATCTGCAAGTAGAGATTGAGGCCGACGACACGAAAACCGAAATCGGCACACTGTCGCGCGCATTGACGATCTTTAAAGAGAACGCCCAACGTGTTGCAGAACTCGGCGAAGAAGAAGCGGCCCGTCAGGCACAAGTTTCGAAACGCGCTCAAATGATGGAACGTTTGCAGCTCTCCTTCGGTGAAGTTGTTGGCGCCGCTGCAGCGGGTGATTTCTCCAAACGAGTTGATACAGATATTCAAGACGAAGAGATGGTGAAGCTTTCAAGAAGCGTGAACCACCTTATCGACACTGTGGATAGCGGCCTTAAGCAAACCGGCGAAGTGCTCGCGGCTTTGGCCAATACAGATCTAACCAAGCGTGTTGAAGGTAAGTTTGACGGTGCGTTTGCACAGCTGAAGAATGATACAAACCGCGTGGCGGACCGATTAACAGACGTCGTATCGCAACTGCGCGAAACCTCACGGTCGTTGAAGGCTGCAACAGGTGAGATTTTGGCTGGTGCCAATGATTTGTCTGAGCGTACAACCCGTCAGGCGGCGACCATTGAAGAAACCTCAGCGGCGATGGAATCTCTTGCGGAAACAGTGCTTGAGAACGCTAAAGAGGCGGACAATGCCAGCGAGAACGCGGATCGCGTAAAAGCCACTGCTGAAGAAGGCGGCGATATTATGCGCCAAGCTAACAATGCGATGGAGCGGATCACCGAAAGCTCTGGCAAAATCTCAAACATTATTGGCATGATCGACGATATTGCGTTCCAAACCAACTTGCTGGCGCTAAACGCGTCTGTGGAGGCGGCTCGCGCCGGTGAAGCGGGCAAAGGCTTTGCGGTTGTGGCGGTAGAAGTTCGCCGCTTGGCACAATCTGCTGCAGAAGCTTCATCTGAAGTGAAAGCGCTTATTGAGCAATCCGGCAGTGAAGTCGACAACGGATCGAAATTGGTCGCTCAGGCAGCCACCAGCCTTGAAACCATGCTAGATGCCGCACGCTCTAACAATGAAGCGATGGTAGCGATTGCGGATAAGAGCAAATCGCAAGCCACAGCGATTGAAGAGATCAATATGGCGGTGCGTGAGATGGACGAAACCACCCAGCACAACGCTGCGCTTGTGGAAGAAACCAATGCCGCAATTGAACAGACCGAAAGCCAAGCCAACGAATTGGATCGGATTGTGGATGTGTTTGTAACCAGCGATGGCGGCAAACCACGCCTTCCTGTCGGTGCCAACAATGAAGTGCCCGAAGAGCTACCCGTTCAAACCGGCATTAAAGGCTTGCAAGACAAGGTGAAAAGCGTCGCACAGTCATTCGTTACGAACGGTAACGCTGCCGTGGCGTCGCAGCCTGCCGACGATGAATGGCAAGAGTTCTAAGTACGCATTCAGGTACAATTTCAAATTAAAATTAAGGCGTCGGCAACGGCGCCTTTTTTGCGTGCTTATGGATGCCGCTCAAGATTGCGGCGAGACGTCTGACTTTTAGGAAGGATTTGGTGGAGCCAGACGGGATCGAACCGACGACCTCTTCGCTGCCAGCGAAGCGCTCTCCCAGCTGAGCTATGGCCCCAAAGGTCGGGTAAAGCGAGGTTGTTTACCCGAGAAAGGATGAGGCGCAAATTAGTCTGTCACTTGCTGGCATGCAAGTGCGAATTTGCGCCAAA
>CAJXLH010000170.1 GCA_913055925.1 uncultured Maritalea sp.
TTCAAGTTGGTGAAGACCTAACCCACGTTGGCCGCTGCCTCTTCCAATTCCGCGATGACAATCTTGCGCATCTTCAGCATGGCCTCAGTTGCAGCCTTTGCGATGTTGGGATCTGGGTTCCCCACTAAACCAGCAAGCTGCTTGGGCACCACTTGCCACGACACGCCAAACTGATCTTCCAACCAGCCGCACATGCTTTCTGTGCTGCCATTGGCCAAAAGCGCATGCCAGTAATGATCCAGTTCTTGCTGGTCGGCCACTTCAATGAAGAACGAAAAGGCGGTGGTTTGCGGGAACTTAGGCCCGCCATTTAAACCCATCACCGTTTGCCCGTTCATTTCCCACGTCACCATAAAGGCCGGTTGCGACAAATCTTGTGGCGCGATGATATTGGCGTCTTCAAAAATGCTGCAATAAAACTGCGCGGCTTCGGCGGCGTTATTGTTGAACCATAGGCAGGGCGTTGGCTGTGGGCTTGGCATTCTTCTTTGCTCCTCGCAAAAGTTGCTGAGGTCTAGAATAAGCGTCAAATCAGTTCCGAGACAAGCTGACGAAGCTCTGGCAACACTTCAGCTTCAAACCAAGGGTTGCGTTTAAGCCATATATTGTTGCGTGGACTTGGGTGCGGCAATGGCAATGCGGCGGGCATAAATTCTTGCCAACGCTTGACCGTTTCGGTGAGCGTTTTCGATTGCCGATCTCCTAAATGATAATCGAGCGCGTAAGCGCCAATCAAAATCTTTAATTCGATCTGGGGCATCGCGGCGAATAACGTGTCATGCCAGCGCTCCCGACATTCTTTGCGCGGCGGTAAATCGCCAGACCTACCGGTTCCGGGATAGCAAAATCCCATAGGGACGATGGCGAAAAGAGCAGGATCATAAAACTGCTCACGACTTACACCCAGCCATTCGCGCAAACGTTCACCACTTGGATCGTTAAACGGCACCCCTGTTTCATGCACCAACCGCCCTGGTGCCTGACCTGCGATGAGAATTTTAGCCGTCGGGCTCGGCTGCAAAACAGGTCGCACGCCGTGGGGAAGATGCGGCGCGCAGATATCGCAAGCTGAGATATCTTTTACAACCGCATCAAAACTCATTTCGCAGCCTTTTCTTTGGCGAGAGTCACAAGGTTCTCAAGCGCCCGAACCCCAAGCGCATTCATGTGGTTGCCACCCAGCTCCACATTGATCCGCAATGCCAACTCATTGGCATCGGTTTCGATAAGATCATCAAATTCTGTCACGCCGATGGCTTTAAGATATTTCACCATTTTCGGCCCAATGGAATGCGCTTCTTCAAACGGGTGTTTGTTCGTCATAAAAATTTGCGACCTAATATTCAGCTTGCTCAATAATCTACCACAATGGGCGCTGCATTGAGAAAACTTATCCAAATTTTGCACTATGATCCAACAATGTGATCTGCGAATATTATAGCAGTTTTATGCGCTGCGCGGTGAGCCTTCATTTATGTCATTCGATCAGATTGTCCTGTTCTCTTTATTCTTTTTGGTTTTTGCCGGTCTGCTTTGGGGCCGCTGGCGATATGATTTGGTGGCGTTCACGGCGCTGATTATCGCGCTGATCGTCGGTGCCGTACCGACAGAAATCGCGTTTTCTGGTTTTGGCCACCCCGCAACAATCATCGTGGCACTAGTTTTGGTCGTATCGCGCGGTCTCACCAACTCTGGCGCGGTTGATTTGATCACTCGGTCAGTCGTCGACCAATCACGCTCAATTGGCATGCACATCACCATAATGGGCGGCATTGGCGGCTTGCTGTCGGCCTTTATGAACAATGTGGCGGCCCTAGCGATGTTGATGCCCGTGGACATTCAAGCGGCGCAAAAATCAGGCAGGACGCCTGGGCAAACGCTGATGCCCTTATCGTTCGCGACCATTCTTGGCGGCCTTGTTACGCTGATTGGCACGCCCCCCAACATTATTATCGCGTCCTTCCGTGAAACGGCGCTCGGCGAACCGTTCAACATGTTCGACTTTGCGCCAGTTGGCCTCATCGCAGCCATTGTGGGTATTGCATTTGTAGCGACGATCGGTTGGCGTTTAATCCCCGAACAACCCCGTGGCAAAAATGCGGCTAGTGAATTGGCAGAACTTGAAGGTTATGTCGCCGATCTTGTGGTTGGTGAAGGCTCCAAAGCCATTGGACAAAAGGTTAAAGAGCTCGACGCAATTGCCGAAGAGAATGACTGCTATGTTCTTGGCCTCGCCCGCCGAGGTCAGCGCTTGCCCGGCCGCGCCCGCAACGAAGAAATTCGCGCCGGTGACCATCTGATCATTGAGGCTTCACCCGAGGCGATCAACGCGCTGGTGGGTGCATTAGGGCTTCAGTTTCAGGGCCAAACCTCGTCTTCAAAAGCGCTCTCCGGTGATCTTGTGTTGGCAGAAGCCGTGGTGACGCGTGAAAGCCGCCTTGTTGGGCGTACTGCGATGCAATCCAAACTCCTGGCGCGCTATGGCACCTCGCTTTTGGGCATTTCGCGGCAGGGCAAAACCATTCGCACGCAGGTTCGAAAAACCGAGCTTGAACCAGGTGATATCCTATTGTTGTTGGCGACCCCAGAAAACATTGAAGATGTAATCGGCCGCATGGGATTTTTGCCTCTTGCGGATCGCAAACTGCCGGTCACGCAATATGAGCGTGCGTGGCTTGCTATCGGGGTTTTTGCCGCTGCGTTGATTGCGGCTAGCTTTGGTTGGCTATACCTGCCTGTGGCGCTTGCTGCAGTGGCGATCATCTTTGTCTTTTCCGACATCGTGCCACTGCGCGAACTTTACGACACCATCGAATGGCCAGTCGTTGTCCTCTTGGGGTCGATGATCCCCTTGGGCGCCGCGCTTGAAAGTTCGGGCGGCACAGAATTGATCGTGAATGGCCTTGCTGCTGCGACAGGTGGAATGCCCGCTTGGGTTGCGCTCACGCTCTTGATGATCGTCACTATGACGCTGTCGGACGTGCTCAACAATACCGCAACAGCCATTGTTGCAGCACCTGTGGCCATCGGGCTAGCCAACCAGCTTGGCGTGAACCCAGACCCATTTTTGATGGCCGTCGCAGTGGCGGCAAGTTGCGCATTCCTCACCCCAATCGGCCACAAAAACAACATGTTGATTTTGGGCCCCGGTGGCTATTCATTCTCTGATTATTGGAGAATGGGCTTGCCTTTGGAAATAATAATTGTAGCAGTATCCGTTCCCGCCATCTTGGTCTTCTGGCCGCTATAAGCATTTAAGGAATTTGATATGTCGCTTTCTCCAGCGCAATTTGATCGCGTGTTGTCGCTTAACAATGAATTTGCGAAAGAAACCAGCTTTTTAGAACCGCAAGGTCTTACCAACTTGCTGGACCGCGCGTACTTTACCAAAACTGTTGGCGAACTCGACGCATTTGTGATCGCCATGAGCCACAATTCGCCTCACGACGGGATCAATTTTTCTTGGTTCAAACAGCGTTATGATAGCTTTGCCTATGTCGATCGGGTAATCACAGCCAACCATGCCCGAGGCCAAGGTCACGCGAAATCGCTTTATCTCGATCTTATCGATCAAGCGACAAAGGACGGCATTGCCATGGTTTGCTGCGAAATCAACCACGAGCCACCAAACCCGGGTTCCGTCGCGTTCCATGAAAAACTTGGGTTTGAAATGGTCGACACCGCGCCGCTAAGCGAAGATAAGACCGTGGGTTACTGGATCAGAAAACTTTAGCGTCAACCAAGCGCAAAACCCTAATTTCGGGTTGGTGGCACCGGAGCATTTGGATCTTCAACGCCTTGGCTTTGATTGCCGCTGCCACCAAACAATCCCGTGAACCAACCTGTGACATTTTTAGTGGTCGAGTTGATCGCTTGTTTGCGCTCTTCAGCGGCTTGAGCCGCTTCAATTTTGCGCTGAGCGGCTGCTTCTGCGTCTAGTTTGGCTTGCGCTTTGTTGGCCATCGCCACCTTGAAGGCTTCAGCATCTTGCACTTTGCGTTCGCTATAGGCGGCTTGGGCAGAAGCACTTAGGGTTGTGTTGCCACAGCCTCCTGCGCGGTTAAACGCATATTTGCCACCACAAACACTCCAAGACGGGCGCTGTTTGGTGATTTCAAAATGGTCATAACCCACCTTGATATCGCGCCAGAAAGACATGTGCTTGCTATCGCTAAACTCGGCCAAGTTTTCTGCATTCATACGGAACGGGAACACTTGGACCTGAAAGCTTTTGCTACCGCCTTTAAAGGTCTCACGAGCAAGCGCATAGATCTCGCCGATTTTCTCGTCCGTCATTGCGTAACATCCGCGAGATGAACAATCGCCATGCACCATAATGTTGGAGCCTGTACGACCATGCGCGCGGTCAAATCTGTTTGGGAAGCCCAGATTAAACGCCAAGAAATAGTTTGAACGTGGGTTCATCAACCCCGGCGTGACATCGTAAAACCCTTCAGGAGACTGACGGTCACCTTCTCGGAATTTCGGGCCCAACTCGCCAGACCAAGCACAAATTTTGTAAGTGCGGAAATGCTCAAACTTGCCCGTTTTCTTGACCTTCTTCCAAACCTCAAGTTCGCTTTCGCGCTTAAAGATACGGATCAACATGGGCTGCTTTGCATCAGACCCCATTTGATTAAGGCGCGCCTTGGTGAGTGATGAAAGCGGGATATTGCCACGATTGGCTTCAAATCCGGTGGTACACGCGGCCAACGCAAAAATGGCGAACAATACCGCCAAGATTTTTACTGATTGCTGCATCAATGTTGGCACCTATGTGCTCCAAATCCGAAAAAGAACATGCATGGACCAACCTATGTCGGTCCGCATAATTTATAGTTAATCAGATGGTGACCATAGAGGGAGAATTCTACTCCCCCATCACATTTAGGTGAGGTCCGAACCCATAGCGAGGAACTTCTCGCGACGGTGTTCGCGCACTTCCAAGCGGCCTTTGCCTTCAAATTCCTTCAAGAAATCTGCAATGACCTTGTGTGTGCCTTGCATAATTTCTGAAAGGTGACGATGCGCGCCACCAGCAGGTTCCGCGATGATCTCGTCAATAATGCCGAACTCTTTGAGGTCCTGCGCGGTGATCTTCATTGAGTTTGCCGCTTCCTGCGCCTTTGCAGCATCGCGCCACAAAATCGACGCCGCCGCTTCCGGCGAAGCAACTGTGTAAATTGAATGCTCAAGCATAACAACCTTGTTCGCGGTCGCGATGGCAATCGCCCCACCCGAGCCGCCTTCGCCAATCACAACAGCAATAGATGGCACACCAATTTCCAAACACATCTCTGTTGAACGGGCAATCGCTTCAGCTTGGCCGCGTTCTTCCGCGCCAACACCCGGATAAGCACCTGCTGTGTCCACAAAGAACAACACTGGAATATCAAAACGGTCGGCCATTTCCATGACGCGCACAGCTTTTCGGTATCCCTCAGGACGGGCAGAACCAAAATTGTGCTTCAAGCGTGTTTCTGTGTTCGAGCCTTTTTCTTGACCGATAATGGCTACAGATTGACCGTCAAAACGGCCAAACCCTGCCTGCACAGCAGCATCTTCAGCAAACTTGCGATCACCAGCCAATGGCACAAAGTCTGTGATGAGGTTTTGAATATAGTCGACAAAGTGCGGACGCTGAGGATGGCGTGCCACTTGGGTTTTTTGCCATGGGGTCAGACGGCCATAAATGTCGAGCAAGGCTTCGTCAGCTTTGGTTTGAAGGCGCTTTACTTCGTCTTCAATCTCAACAGCTTCGCCGCTTTGCGCGAGAGATTTTAGTTCTTGAACTTTGCCCTGAAGATCAGCAACAGGTTTTTCAAATTCGAGATAGGACTGCATCTTTACCCAATCATTGCGCCAATCGGTCAGTTTTGACCTTTCGGCAACCCTTTGTTATGTGCGGCGGAAATTGGCTATTCCGCCCGTAAAAGTCAAGCTTTTGCGTCGTCGCAATTCGTCGAACTGCATCTAACCACCAACAATTACAAACACATTATGATTTCGCAAGCGGATGATGCTCATGCACCAATGCGCTCAGACGCTCGTCCAAAATGTGCGTGTAAATCTGCGTTGTCGATATATCGGCGTGCCCCAAAAGCAATTGAACAACCCGAAGGTCGGCGCCTCTTTCCAACAAATGTGAGGCAAAA
>CAJXLH010000171.1 GCA_913055925.1 uncultured Maritalea sp.
CATTCTTGAACATGGCGGCACGCCGGTTTTGATGTCGCACTTTGGTCGGCCAAAAGGTCAAGTGAACCCAGAATTCTCTTTAAGCGTTGTGGTGGACGCGGTGGCGAAAGCATTCGGCCGCCCTGCTGAGCTTTTGGAAACAGATTGGACAGATGTATCATCTGCCAAAGCGGAACTAGACGCAGACGACGGCAACACAATTTACATCCTTGAAAACACCCGCTTCCACCCAGGCGAGGAAAAGAACGATCCTGAGCTGGCAGCACGCATGGCCAGCCTTGCGGACATCTACCTCAATGACGCGTTTTCCGCCGCTCACCGTGCGCACGCTTCAACAGAAGCTGTGGCCAAACTGCTGCCATCTGGTGCTGGCCGCGCGATGGAACTTGAACTCTCAGCGCTTGAAGCTGGTTTGGGAAAACCGAAGAAGCCTGTGATCGCCCTAGTGGGTGGCGCAAAAGTTTCAACAAAGCTCGATTTGCTTGAAAACCTCATCCACAAGGTAGAAGCCTTGGTGATCGGTGGCGGCATGGCCAACACCTTTTTGCACGCGCAAGGCATCAATGTGGGCAACTCACTTTGCGAAAAAGACCTCGCTGACACCGCACGTCGCATTTACGACAAGGCAGCAGAAGCCAATTGCGCGATTATTCTGCCAATTGATGGCGTGGTCGCGTGGCACTTTGAAGCCAACGCGCCAAACCGCACCTATGGTGTGGAAGCGATGGATCCGACAGGCATGATTTTGGACGTTGGTGATCACTCAATCGAGCGCATCAAAGGCGCAATCGATGAAGCCCATACGCTGATCTGGAATGGCCCGCTTGGTGCGTTTGAACTTGATCCGTTTGGCCGCGGCACAATCGAAGTGGCCCAATATGCAGCCAAACGCACGCTTGATGGGAAGCTTACATCGGTTGCTGGCGGCGGCGATACCGTTGCTGCGCTCGCTAAAGCCAATGTTGTAAACGACTTCACATATGTCTCAACCGCTGGCGGCGCGTTCCTTGAGTGGATGGAGGGCAAACCACTGCCTGGCGTGGAAGCGATTAAGGGCTAACTTGAATTTTTTAGTCAAACCGAGCTCTCCCCGATGCCTCGCGTCGGGGAGGTTTCGCAACGGGAGCCATTCTTCCCGCTTTGCGCAGGGTTCTATCCTAGACCGTTAAGTTGCATTTCGATGCAGCGCCCAAGCCTAGAATTGTAACACTAAGAAGGGCGACAACTGTGAATTCGAACAAGAACTCCTTTAAGCCATATTCTTTGAAATAACGAAATCGTTCAAATACTGGCCGCAACAAATACCACGTCCATCCGTGACGCCTAACAATCCTCAAGTAGTAGAATGTGATCGGCCAAATCCACACCGCAGCCACAGTCAGCAATCTTGCCCAATTTGGAATACTGCAGAACAGTTCTAGCATAGTTACACTTTCAAATTGTACCAAGGGTGCGAGAGTCAAGTTAGTTTGTCAACATACTCTAGCGTTGATCTCCGCGCCCGTGCCAACAGCTTTGTAGCTTGGGTACGGATGACGCCCCTCCAAAACGATCTCCCGATCAACCCAACCCTGTTTTTCAAGCTGCAATAGCGCTTGTGAGAGCGCGCGATCGGTGATGGCTGGCAGCGCCGATTTGATTTGCGAAAACCGGCTTTCTTCGCCAAGCACCGCCAAAATCGGCAGCGTCCAAGTTTTACGCATGAGCGCGAAGCCCTTCTCGTCTTCCCCAATGACACCCAACACCCCTGCTGCAAGTTTGGCGGCTTCCGCCCCATCTGGCGTTAGCCGAAACTCTGGGCGCAATGGGTGACCATGCCCCGGGTTGCGTTCGATCATGCCAATTTCAATGAGATATTTCAGACTTTGCCCAAAGGCTGTGCGACCCGCCCCTGTTGCCGCGAGCAGCGGTGCTTGGCGCCCCGGCACGCCGTTGTGAAAGAGCGCCAAAATTTTTAAAGACCAACTTTTCGATGCCAGCTTGACAATCTGATTTATGTCCATAAAATATAGTAACATTATTTTTTGATAAGGAAAAGAATTATGTCACTCGTATCTTTGAAAAACACAATTACAATCGCCATGTCGGTGAAGGATCGTCACGCGAGCGCAAAGTGGTATCAAGACATGCTTGGGTTTGAAGTCATGTATCATGCGGACGAAGCTGGCTGGAGCGAGCTCGCCACTAAAACCGAAGGCGTAACGCTTGGCCTGGGCGAACAAATGGAAGTTCAACCTGGCAACTCACTACCAGTTTTTGGCATTGATGATATTGAAGATGCGCGTGCAAAGCTTGAAGGCGCTGGTGTAAAGTTTGACGGCCCTACCGACACCATTGAAGGCATGGTCAGCACAGCGACATTTTATGACCCAGACGGCAACGCGATGATGTTGGCGCAAGATCTGACATAAGCACATTCATACAAAAAAGGCCCCGCAAATACGGGGCCTTTTCTATTTCACCTTACCTCGGTGCTCGTCGGTCAATATGCTATCGAAACCCCAGTTTTCGAGTGGCACCTCGTCAATCACCACATGGGTGGTTTTGGGATCTTTATAGAGCACATCAACCAATAGCTCGGTTACACCTTTCACAAGTGCAGCTTTTTGCGAGCGGGTAACCCCCTCGTCTGTCACCTTAATGTTCACATACGGCATGGCTTATTGCTCCTTTTTGATGTGAAAAATCTTGGCCATAATTTGCCAGCGCCCGTCGACACGAACGAGCGTGAGAAAATCGATAAAATCGGTCTGACCTATTGAACAGCGCACGCGCGCAAACGCCGTATTTTCGCCAGCGAATTGAATTTCATCGATAGCATCTTGGCGTGGCTCGCCGCGCGAAGCAGGCGACTCTCGCTTGGAGATAACTTCAAAATAAGTATCCATTTGCCGATAAAGCATCGGGCTTTCGTCAGCCGTCGCATAGATGGCTTGCGGATGAAACACCGCTTCGAAGGTTTGCACATCACAATGATAAAGCCCGTCAAAATAGGCATAGATGACCGACGCGACAGACACGAATTTTTCGCCTTCATCCCATTGCGTGTTCACATCCGCGATCTGGGTGGTTGCGCTCATAGATAGATCCTCTTGGTTCCATAAAATCGAGGTGCAAGGCTATCACTTGACTTTCTAATGGCAAGTTGGTTTCTATTAGTAACCTATTGAATTGAGTTACCCTGCGGTAACCTGATGTCGAGTTTTGGTGATGGCCCAAACAATTTCGGCTCGCCTATCGGTGGTTGCGAATCTGTCGTGAACGGATATTGAGGAGGAGATGCATGGCGCTAAAGGTGACAAAGAACAAAAGCCCGAAACCGCCTATCGGTTGCGATCTGACCGAATGCATGTCGATGTTATCTGGCGCTTGGGCGCCCAACGTCATCTGGCATCTCCGCTCCGGCGCGCGACGCTTCAATGAATTGCGGATCGATATTCCGCCGGTGTCCGCAAAGGTGCTTTCAGCGCGGCTGAAAGAGCTGCAAGAACGTGGGATCATTGAACGCAATGTGATGCCCACCTCACCGCCATCTGTTGAATATCAACTGACCGAGCTTGGCATGGAGCTCGTGCCTGCCCTTCAAGCCATTGTTGAGGTTGGGCATAAACTGAAAATGCGGGATTGATTTAATACCCATTGCACCCCACTTTGAGCGCACATTGTGGGGGATGATGATGCGCGCATTTGTTTGCACTGGGTATGGTGGTTCACAGCAGCTTAAACTGCAAGAGCTCGAAAAACCGACGCCAAAGTCAGATGAAATTCTGGTGAGGGTAAAGGCTGTCTCAGTGAACAGTTGGGACTGGGATATCATAAAAGGCGCACCCATCATCCGTATGGTCGGACCGTTTCGCCCACCCTACAAAGTTCTCGGCGCTGACATTTCTGGTGTGGTCGAAGCCGTTGGCGCAAATGTTCACGACATTGGCGTTGGCGAAGAGGTTTTCGGCGATCTCTCCGATAGCAGATGGGGCGGCATGGCCGAATATGCTACCGGCAAAGCCGAACACTTCACCATCAAACCCAAAAAGCTGAGCTTTGAAGATGCTTGCTGCCTGCCACAGGCAGGGTTGCTCGGCTTTCAAGGCATCCGCACTTTTGGCGAAGTCAAAAAGGGCGACAAAATACTCATAAACGGAGCCGGTGGCGGCGCTGGCATGTTTGCAATTCAAACGGCAAAACTGGACGGCGCTGAAGTCTGGGCGGTGGACCGCGCAGACAAGTTTGACGCCATGCGCAAATTCGGCGCGGACCACATGTTTGACTATAAAGCCACCAACTACACAAAACTTGACCAGCAGTTCGACGTGATCATCGATGCGGTGGCGCATCGATCCATCAAGTCATATCGGCGCGCTTTGGCCGTAGATGGGCGATTTGTGATGATGGGCGGCAAACTTCCAACCATCCTTGGCACATTTCTCGCCAGCCGCAAGAATGATTCCAATACGCAAAAGATCAAAATTCTCATGTGGAGCGTCGACAAAGATGACCTCGACTCGCTCGCCAAATTGGTGATTGAGGACAAGATAAAAGTGCACATTCACAAAATTTTTGATTTCGAACACACGCCAGAAGCCGTGCAAATGGTCGGGGATCAGGACGCACTTGGCAAAGTGATCATTCGCGTGAGCTGACGCTAACTCACTAAAATCAATAGTCTTTCTCATTTAACCGGCTGATGTTGATCCCTCAGCGTTAACCATCCATGTCGTGATTTTTTGTCTACATGTCAAAAATTGTTGACATCACGTATATAATTTCATACACAGTGTACAACAAACACGACCAAGTGTATTAAATTCACGACAAACATATGAGGCAAAAATGTCTTACCACGAACGAAACATTGTTATTTACGTCATCACCGGCATCGTTGTGATGGCGATCTACACGCTCAATATACAAGGCATCATTGAAGCAGGCCTTCTTGAAGGACCAGACGCAGGGTCCACGATTGGCTGGAGCGTGATCAAATTGATCGGCGGCTCTATTCTCGCCACCAACGTTGTGACGATTATTGTCACTATCATCAATGCGATCATCACCCAAGAAACGGATGTGGACACCACCGATGAGCGCGACAAACAAATTGACCTTGTCGGCATGAAAGTCGCCTTCATTTCGTTTTCGGTGATGTTTATCGGCATCTTTTTAGGCCTTATGTTCGGCCTAACGCCAGCATATGCTCTGGTGGGCATGATCTACGCCATGTGGTTTTCATCCATCATTGAAAGCGCGGTGCGTCTTTATCTTTATCGCCGGGGGTTTTGATCTATGGCAAAACCTAAAGGCACACTTGAAAACAACATTCGCCGATTGCGCTTTGATCATAATGAGATGAGCCAAAAGGAACTGGCGGAAAAAGTGGGCGTATCTCGTCAAACAATTGTGGCCATTGAGGCGGCGAAATACTCCCCATCGTTAGAGCTGGCGTTTCTCATCGCTGACGTTTTTGAAACGCCGCTCCAAGAGGTGTTTAGTTACACCCCGCCAAAGAAGTAACTGATCAAGGCGGCTGAAAACCAGCCGTCTCCAACAACCCAAATTTCTAACACGATTGAATTTCCCGAAATGAAAACTCTCGGGGAGAAAGCGATACCCTCATGCCTAATTCGATCAAATTTTGGAACGGCCGAAGCGACAAATACGACCAGGCTATTTCCAACCACGACGCCAAATATGACCAACGTCTTATGCAAATGCGTCAGCTCTTGAAGCCAACCGACCACGTGCTCGACTTTGGCTGTGCAACCGGCGAAATTGCGCTCGATTTGGCTGAAAATGTCAAAACCATCGATGGTATCGATAGCGCAGAGCAAATGATCGCTCGTGCCACCGAAAAAGCGGCTCAGCGCGGCATTTCAAACGCCGCCTTTATGGCTACCGACATTTTCGACCCAAGACTTGAGGCAGAAAGCTACGACGCTGTTTTAGCCTTCAACATTCTGCATCTAGTAAAAGAACGCGATGAAGTTGTGTTCCGCATCAAGCAGCTTTTAAAGCCAGGCGGCATGCTGTTTGTTGAAACGCCTTGCATGTGTGAAGCGCCAATGGCGCTTCGCGGCGCCATAAAACTGGCAGGTGTTTT
>CAJXLH010000172.1 GCA_913055925.1 uncultured Maritalea sp.
TTCTGGCATTTCACCGCTAAACAAAAATGGGCGTTCAGAACTGTCATACCCGCCATAAGGATTACGGCCGAGCTGCGAAATCCGTCTTGGATCAGGCATCAGCATTTGGCCTTCTGGGTATTCTTCCAAGAATAGCTTCAAGCTCATCAAACGTGAGGGAATGCTCTTCAGCTTTTTGCCTGCATGGATACCCGCCAACGCGGTGCCATCAAACTGTTGCCACCAGGTGTGCGAAGTGCGGTCATACATAATCAAATCAGAATTGCGCAGTTTTCCTGTGGTACCAAAGGTTGTAGCTTCGCCGTCAACCTTGCGATCAAACACGATCGACGTGTTGCACAATGGGCAATATGTCACCGCAACGTCTCTGCCGCCCACCACGTCGTTCACGATCTCGTGCCACATCATAATGCGTAACGGATAAGCGCGAGCATCGCCGTCGATCTCTAGCGCGATGACGGGTTCGTTGCGCGGAATGATGGCGTCGTTCGCGGCTGGCGCGAATTTCGGATCGTCAATGGAAGGAATATTATCGCGACCAATGACATTGGTCACATCCCAATAGGGAATTGTTGCTTTCGAAAAGTCGGTTTTCCAATCCTCAAAAGTCCATTGGGTTGGGGTATCTTGAGGCTCCCAAAGCGGAATTTCATCCGCAATTATTGAGGTCGATGTAAAACCACTCGCGCTGATGGCGATCACAGCGACCAGTTTTGCAAATCGTGTGAGCATTTGTTCCTCCCTGTCGCGACCATAATGGCGGAGGAGCAGGGATTGCTCAAATAAAGCGCGATAACGCTTGCGTGAGGGCTAACCTTTAGCTGAAAGAACCAAGCGCGCAGCTTGAATAGACTGCATTAAGTTTGGGGTAAGTGGCAGATTTTCAACTTCGGTGAGTGAAACAATAGCTGCTTCCGCGGCATCATCCATTGCAACGGCTTCGGTGATCTCTGCCGTGGCCACAAACACATTCAAACAATAATTGTAGTCTTTGAAATCGATTGAATGGACAGGGTGAAACTTGGAAATTACTAGCCCAGTCTCTTCGCGTATTTCCCGCTGAATGGCCTCTAGGCCAGTTTCTCCTGGCTCAACTCGACCACCAGGGAAGGACCATTTGCCCTTGTGGGGTTGTTTGCCACGCTTGATCAACAAGAGCTTATCGCCGCTAAGTATTGCGGCGCTGACCACTTGAGTTGGAGATGCCGCGCTCATATTGGCGGCAACCGTTTCTTGACAGGTGACGATTTCACAATAGAACTGTTGGTCCGTGCATATTCAGCAATACGATCCAAGATGAGATCGAGTTGTTCAATCGATTTCAGGTAGATCTTACAGACGAAGCAGTCTTCGCCGGTGACCTTATCGCATTCGACAATTTCCGGCGTGTCTTCGATAAGTTTTTGCACGCGCTGGAGTTGGCCGGGCAACGGATTTACACGAACAATTGCCCGCAAAGGATAGCCGATCGGCGAGTGATTGACCCGCAGCGTGTACCCCGCGATCACACCGCGCTCCTCAAGCCGTTTCAAACGCTCCGAGGTGCTGGGCGAGGACAGACCAACTTGTGCCGCCAACTCCTTTAATGGTGTTTTGGCGTCATTATGAAGAATTCTGATAATTTGTGCGTCTATATTGTCCAATTAGGCGGTCCTAATAAATAGTCTAATTAAAATTAGGTTCTTCAGACAATATGCCTAAAGATCAATATGTTCAAGTGTGGTGGTTCACGGTAGGGTTTGGTTGGTCAATAAGAGGCATTTGAGAGATGAAAAGTTCAACTATCGGCACAATTGAAATGGTCGCAGCGATGCTCATTTCCGGCACTATCGGTTATTTTGTTGTGATGGCGGATTTGCCAATATTCAACGTGGTGTTCGCGCGCTGTTTGTTGGGTGCCGTAACATTGCTGGCGATTTGCTGGATGCTTGGCTACCTGAAGCCAGAGTTCTTCTCGAAACGCATTCTTTTGCTTGGCGTTGTCAGTGGTGTCACAGTCGTCACCAACTGGGTTTTACTTTTTTCTGCATTCTCAAAGGCGTCGATCACAATCGCTACCGTGACCTATCACACGCAACCCTTTATGCTCGTAGCGCTTGGAGCAATTTTCTTGTCGGAACGGGTTACCATCAACAAGCTTGTGTGGTTGGCGGTCGCGTTCATTGGCATGATCTTGGTCGTTCAAGCGCGGAGCGGTGGTGATGCGGGTGGTTCTGACTACTTGCTGGGTATCGGCATGTCGTTGGGTGCTGCATTTCTATACGCGGTGACCGTTATCATTGTGAAACAGCTTAAAGGCACGCCACCGCATTTGGTCGCCCTTATGCACGTGAGTGTTGGCAGTTTTATGCTTTTGCCGCTTGTTGGCTGGTCCGCTCGACCAGAAACCGCAATGCAATGGACAAGCATTATCGCGCTTGGCGTGCTCTGCACCACGGTGATGTACATCATCATGTACGACGCTTTTCAAAAGCTCACAACGTCACTCACCGGGGCTTTGTCGTTCGTTTATCCAGTCGCGGCAATTGTGGTGGATTACATTGCCTTTGATCGTCAGCTGACCATGGGGCAATGGATCGGCTCTGCAGCAATTCTATTCGGGGCTTGCGCAATGACACTTGGTTGGAAATTGCCTTTCGTCAAGGAAACGCGCGCTGCGCAAACTTGACCGAATCTGGTTTAGTGTCGGGCATGAAACAATCTATTTCCGCACTGAGCTTGGTTGTGCCAGATTACGACCAAGCAATTGCCTTTTATGTCCAAAAGATGGGCTTTGATCTGATCGAAGATACAAAACTATCGGAGACAAAACGCTGGGTGACCGTTGCGCCCAAAGGGAGCAATGGCACAAAGTTGCTTTTGGCGAAGGCGGATGGTCCTGAACAAGAAACGGCGATCGGCATGCAGGCCGGTGGCCGCGTTTTTTTATTTTTGCAAACCGATGATTTTGAGCGTGATTTCGAACGCTACAAAGAAATTGGGGTGAAGTTTCTTGAGGAACCGCGACACGAGCCTTATGGTTCTGTTGTCGTGTTTCAAGATCCATTTGGCAACAAATGGGACCTGATTGAACCGAAATAAGACGACCACGAATTACGGGCATAGGACAAAATATCGATGTGTGGCCGACTGGATTTGAATGATACGCGGGTGGAGATCAATCGTGCTTTCGATACCAAGATAGAACTGGATTTTCCAGCACGCTACAACATTGCGCCCACGCAACCGGTTCTTACGATTGTAAATCAGCCGCGCGGCCGTGAAGGTGTGTTGATGCGTTGGGGGTTGGTTCCGCACTGGGTGAAGGATCCGCGAGACTTCTCACTGTTGATCAATGCGCGCGTGGAAACAGTCCTTGAAAAACCCGCGTTCAAATCATCGATAAAAAATCAGCGCTGCGTTGTGCCGGCCAGCGGCTATTACGAATGGCTGCGCAATGGCAATGACAAGCAGCCTTACCATATCTCCAAATCAGATGGTGATATGCTCGCGCTTGCCGGTATCTATTCCACATGGGAGGGCCCAAACGGCGAAGAAATCGACTCTATGGCGATTTTGACCCAAGAGGCGCGGGGCGAGCTGGCGAAAATCCATCATCGCACACCGATCCATTTGAACAAGGAGCAAATGGACCTCTGGCTCGATACCAAGCGTGTAACAGGCAAAGAAGCCCTGACTTTGGTTGATCCGCTTGACAAAGTCGGGATGAAATATCACCCCGTCACGAAACGAGTGGGCAATGCGCGTTATGAAGGCGAAGAGCTTATCAAGCCAATTGATCTGGATGCGGAACCAGAAGACACGAAGGTAAAAGAAAAAGTGAAAACTAAGCCCAAAAGCGATCAGCTAGATCTCTTTTAGTTTCTGCGCTTGAGCACTTTGCCGGGGTTAAGAATGCCGTTTGGATCGAGCGACTGTTTGACCGCATACATCATCTCTAGCGCGACAGGGTCTTTCTTTTGCTGCAAGAGGTCCGCTTTCATCTGACCAATTCCGTGTTCTGCGGAAATGGAACCATTCAAGTCTTCAACGATCTCGTACATGCCTTCATGAAGTGCCGCCGCGTGGCTGCGAAGCTCGCCTTTTGGCATGTCGACGGGCGCTAGGAAGTCATAGTGAATATTGCCGTCACCCGCATGGCCAAACGCAAATGACCGAATGCCCGGGATCACGCGTTCTGCCATCTCATCTCCGCGTTCAATGAGTTCTGGAATATCGCGCACGGCCACAGAGATGTCGTGTTTGATGCCTTCGGCTTCGCGTGTCTGACATTCAGCAAAGTTCTCGCGCATCTGCCACATGGCTTTGCGGTCACCAATTGAGTTGCACAAAGAGGCATCGCTGATCAGCTCGGCTTCAAACAGCGCCTCCAGCGTCGACATCAGCGCACCTGACTCCTCATCGTCAAATAGGGAGTATTCGACCAGAACGTGCCAGGGGCTAACGCTTGCGCGCGGATCGCGATCCAACAAATTGTGCTTGAGTTGCAAGTCGATGCCAAGCGTTGGTAGCAATTCGAACGAGGTGACTTTGTTTCCCGATTTGCGGCGGACGACTTCCAACACGTCGATGCCAGCTTGTGGATTTTCGATGTTCAACAAAGCTGTTTCGAATGTTGCTGGACGTGGAAATAGCTTCATAGACGCTGCAGTTATGATCCCCAAAGTGCCTTCCGCGCCGACAAGAAGGTCTTTCAGATCATATCCTGTGTTGTCTTTACGCAGCTTTGAAAGCCCATTGTAAAGGCGTCCATCTGCCAAAACTGCTTCAACGCCCATACAAAGATCGCGAGAGTTGCCGTAGGCCAAAACAGCGGTGCCGCCGGCATTTGTCGACAGAATGCCGCCGATTTGGCAAGAGCCCTCTGAACCAAGTGAAAGTGGGAACAAACGGCCATTGTCTTCCGCGATTTGCTGCGCTTCTAGCACAGTAACGCCTGCTTCAAGGGTCATTACATTGCTGGCGGTGTCGACTTCGCGTGTGTTCTTCATTTTCTTGAGCGAGATGATAATCTCGCCACCATCAAGTGGAACTTGCCCACCAACCAAGCCCGTGTTTCCGCCTTGCGGGATCACCGCGACACGATGTTCATTGGCCCAAGCCAACACCTTTTGCACGTGTTCAACACTTGTTGGCGTAACCACCAAACTCGGCTGCGCATCGTAAAGCCGACGTGGTTCTTCAGCGTAAGGTGCAACAAGCGACGATTCGGCGATTACGTTTTGTTCGCCGACCAATTCAATCAGCGCCGCAAGGTGGTTTTGGTGGTCAGTCATTGTTATTCGCATCAATTAAGGGGATCAATTGTGGGCAGAACTTGCCCGTTTCGTTTCCCTGTGTCAAAACCCAATTCGTATGAATTCAATTTTGGAGTGCACATATGACTGACGGCAACTTGATGCAGGGCAAACGCGGCGTGATCATGGGCGTTGCGAACAATCGCTCAATTGCATGGGGCATTGCGAAAGCCGTTGCGAGCCAAGGCGCTGAGCTTGCTTTCACATATCAAGGTGAAGCGCTAAAGCGCCGGGTCGACCCGTTGGCGGCAGAAGTGGGCTCTGATTTGGTCGTTGAATGCGACGTTACCGACGATGCAGCGCTGGACAAAGCGTTTGCGCAAATCAAAGAAAAATGGGGCAAGATCGACTTCGTTGTTCACGCCATTGCATTTGCTGACAAATCTGCACTTGAGGGTCGTTACATCGACACCACAGCAGAACAGTTCAAACACTCAATGGAAATCTCCGCATTCTCGCTTGTTGCCGTTGCAAAACGCGCGCGTGAGATTATGACGGACGGCGGTTCAATCTTGACGCTAACCTATTATGGCGCGGAAAAAGTCATTCCAAACTATAACCTTATGGGTGTCGCAAAAGCTGCGCTTGAAGCTTCAGTTCGCTATTTGGCCGCAGATCTTGGTCCAGAGGGCATCCGTGTAAACGCCATCTCTGCCGGTGCGATCAAGACACTCGCGGCATCTGGCATTGGCGATTTCCGCAAAATGCTTGCGTATGGCGAGGCAAATTCACCTCTTCGTCGTAATGTTACGATAGATGAAGTTGGTGGTGCGGGCATGTACCTATTGTCAGACCT
>CAJXLH010000173.1 GCA_913055925.1 uncultured Maritalea sp.
CTCACGCCGACTGAAGGACCAGTAATTGAGCTGGCAATTTTGGATGTCGACAATCCGATTGTGCCGGAAAGCGCTGGCAAAAATGCCGTGGGTGGCATTTTGACCTTTGTGGTTGAAGACGCGCACGAAGCGCACAAGGCTGCAATTGCGGCAGGCGCCAAAATCGTCTCGCCACCAACCGCGATGCCATATGGTCAAGAGCGCATGTTGATCGAAGACCCGAACGGTCAGCTGATTGATGTTTCATCGCCAACCGTTCCGATGCAAGAATAGTCTGGTTTATGCCGCTTGCGCGGTTGCGCGGGCGGCGTTAGCGAAGTATTTGGCAGAAATGCGGTCCAGATAAGCCGACAGATTGCGGTGCGATTTGATGTGTGCAGCAAGCGGTGTTGGCACGGGATTGCCGAACAAATTGATCAGTCCGCCATATACACTAGCATCAACAGATGTTGGCGTGTCGCCAAAAAAGTAGGTGTTGTCACCCAGTAGTGTAGCAAGATCGTCAATTATCCGAGCGCCCAGGGCAAATACTTCTTCTTCGCTATGTCGGCCAATACCTTGCCCCCGCAATGCATTGCGCATCATTTCTAGCGCTTGTGGCGCAATCTCTGAACGTGGCTCAGGTGGCATATGACCAAAGAAAATCTCTTCCATGATTGGCCAATTGGTTTCGATCTGCCAGCGTGAGTAGACGATGATGAAATAAAGTTGTTCTTCAACGGTGCCCATGATCATGCGGCCTAGTGCGGCATCGTGTGGCGAAAGCTCGCGAAGCAAATCAACGTTATAGGCCGACTTTAGGTGCGCCTCGATGAATTGGGTGTCGCCCAAGCGGCCCTTGTCATCTTCAATGAATGGGACCTTTTGCTTTGGCCCCTCGCGCGGGTCCATTGCCATTTCGCGGGTAAACTCAAGGCCCGACAGCTGAAGCATCATGTCGAGCTTGGTGCAGAATGGGCTTAGATTTGGGGCAGCTTCTTGGGTCGGTGGTTGGAAGAATTTGATGGTCATTTGTCCATTTCCTAGTTGGGGTTGAATGGAAATGTACTTACTGACATCATGCTGACAACATGGTGTCAGCATAAAGCAAGAAAATGAGACGGGCCGACCGATTATTGCAAATTGTCCAGATATTACGACGCGCAAATGGCCAGCCGGTTTCAGCCGGAAAGATCGCCGAAGAACTTGAGGTCACCAAACGCACGATTTACCGCGACATGGTGGCGTTAGAATCAATCAATGTGCCGGTGCGCGGTGAAGCAGGGATAGGTTACATACTTGAAGGCGGTTTGGATTTGCCGCCCTTGATTTTCAATTCGTTGGAACTTGAAACACTTATGCTTGGCGCGCGCTGGGTCGAGGTGCATGGTGATGCGGATCAGCAGATTGCTGCAAAGGATGTTGTCGCAAAGATCGCAGCGGTGCTGCCAGACGAGTTACGCGAAGAGTTCTTTGAGGTCTCACTTTATGCGCCAGCAAAAACAAAGCAGCGTTTTGTCGGTGCAGTGTCGTCCTTTGAACTGCGTAAAGCGCTCAAGTCGAATCAAGTCATTGAAATTGAATATCAAAACGAGGCCGGTGAGGGCAGTAAGCGCCGCATTTGGCCGATTTCGTTGGGCTATTTCGACTTTAAGCGCTTGATTTTGGGTTGGTGCGAGCTACGCGAGGATTTTCGCGCTTTTCGCGCGGATAGAATTGTTTCTGCAACTGTGTTGAACGAGACGCCGCCGGTCTCACGCGCGGTGTTGAAAAAGCAGTGGTGGGAACAAGAGCAGGCGAAGCCGCCTGATCAACGCGTTACGTCCTAATTGCCCGCATCATGTTTTGAATGCGCCCGTCAATGATCAAGATGCCGACAAAAATACCGATCATGCCTGCGACATGAATGGGTTGGAGCTGTTCACCAAGCACCACCATGCCCAAAATCACAGCTGAAATTGGCGCAACAAAAGTTGTTGTGGAGAAATTGGTTGCGCCCACGTGCTCGAGAATTCGATACATCACAAGGAATGTGAAAGTGGTGGCGATGAGACCGATATAGAGAAGGGCGCCCCATGTTTCGACGCGCTCAATGGTGGGCACACCTTCAAAAAATAGCGTGAATGGAATTAGAGCTATCGCGGCGCCAGAAAGCGCGATAGTTGCGACAACCGTCGGCGCCACAGTTTTGAACGCGCGGGTGTAGTTGAGCGCAATGCCATAAAGAATTGTCGAGAAAACGATTAAAAAGATCGCCCAAAGCTCTGACCCACCGCCACTTTGCACGGCGGGCAGTGCCATTAGCGCAACGCTTGAAAAGGCGACGAGTACGCCCAAGCTCTTGCGTTTTGTGGCTTTTTCACCACCTGGCCAAAAATGCGAAACGATCACAACCATGATCGGCGTAAGCGCGTTGATGATGCCTGCAACACCGGCATTCACGTGATATTGCGCTAGAGGGATTAAAGCGAACGGAATTGAGAAGTTGATTACACCAAGAAGTGTCAGGCCTGCATAGAGGCGCCAATCTGTTGGCAGTTCAACCCGTGTGGCGATCAAATAGGCCCAGCAACCAATCGCTGCGATTCCAACGCGACCAAGGCACACCCACATGGGGCCAAGTTCACGGATCAAAATTGCGTTGAACAGAAAAGATCCGCCCCAAATGATGCCGAGGCCCGCAACGATGGCCCAATCTTGAATTCTCATATTCAACAGTCCCATTATCGATGCGACAAACTATCCACCCATTGCAAATGCGTCGAACCGATTTTGACGATGGCGCTATCAGTCAAATTGATAGGTTACCAAGCGTGGGTGGTGCCGTTCCAATTCTTAAACTCACCTGTGGTTTCGAGGGAAAGGGCGTTGAAACAATTGAATAATCCAGCAGCACTTTTTGGTGGCGTAATGTCCGCTGCCGCGCCGCCCATATCAGTTTGCACCCAACCTGGATGGTACATACCAACGGCAACGTTTTCGGCGCGTAGTTCGTTGGCAAGTAGTGTGAGGGCGCGGTTTAGCGCCGCTTTGGAGGTATTGTAGGCATACCGGCCCCGCGTCTGATATTGCATAGCGCCGAGCTGACTCGAAATTGAAACGATTTTGCCATTCTCGCTTTCGCGTACATTGTCAATCAAAGCTTCAGTTACGCGGATCGGTGAAAGCGAATTAACGAGAAGCGTGTGCATCCAATCGTCATAGTCGATTGAACCAAATGATTGTTTGTCGCCGCCGATAATGCCGGCATTGTTCACCAACACATCAATTGTGCGAACACCAAGCTCTGTTTTGAAGGCCGCGATTGAATTGGCGTCAGAAACATCGAGTTGAGCGATTTCAAGCTGCGCATTGCTCGCGCTCAAGGTTTTCAGCGCGTCAGCACCTTCAGGGTTGCGGCAGGACGCGATCACCTGCCAGCCACCGTCGTTGAGGTAGCACTTGACCAATTCCAGTCCGATTCCGCGGTTAGCACCTGTAATCACAACGGTTTTGGTCATGTCATTCTCCTATTGGGGCCAGATAAGGCTTTCTTGCTCTGCCGCGTCAGCGTCATCATTGGCGGATTGCTCGATAAATTTTTTGAGCGCGAGTGGATAGATTTTGTGTTCGACCTTCAGAATGCGGGCCGCAAGGCTATCCGCATCATCCGAATCTAAGACGGGAACCGCAGCTTGAAGAACTGGTGGGCCAGCGTCAAGCTCGGGGATAACCTCGTGCACCGTAGCGCCAGAAATCTTTACGCCCGCATCGATGGCTTGCTGTTGAACATGCAAGCCCGGGAATGACGGCAGAAGAGAAGGATGAATGTTGAGCATCTTGCCCGTCCACTTCTCCGCGAACGCGTCAGAGTGGATACGCATATATCCCGCAAGGCAGATGAGTTCTGTGCCCCATTCTTCAAGTAATGAATCAAGTGCTTCACAAAATGATTCACGGCTGTCGAAATCTTTGTGCGAAATCACACCGGTTTGGATGCCCTCGTTGGCCGCATATTCCAATCCACCTGCATCGGCTCTGTTGGAGAATACTCCAATAATTTCAGCCGGATAGTCTTGATTTTTCGCAGCTTGAATCAGGGATTTCATGTTCGAACCACGGCCCGAAATCAAAATCGCTACTTTGCGCTTTTGGCTCATAGTTTCAATTCGCCAGAATAAACAACGGCATCGCCTTCACGGTCGACAAGTTCGCCGAGCACAAGCGGTTCTTCGCCCGCATCTTCGAGTTCTTTGATGAGGGCATCTTTTTGATCTGCCGATGTGACCAAAACCATGCCAACACCACAGTTGAACGTGCGCATCATCTCGTCTGTTTCAATGCCGCCTTCGCTAGCCAGCCAGTTAAACACTGGAGGTGCGACAATTGCTGAGCGATCAATCGAAGCAGCCAAATTGTCTGGCAGCACACGTGGTATGTTTTCAGTGAAGCCACCGCCTGTGATGTGGGCAAGGGCTTTGATGGGCACTCCGTTTTTCAACGCGGCAAGCACTTGGCGAACATAAATGCGAGTTGGTCGAAGAAGAGCTTCACCAAGTGTCACTCCATCTTCAAATGGAGCAGGTGATTGCCAGTTCAGGCCAGACAGCTCAACGATTTTACGAACCAGCGAATAACCGTTGGAGTGAACGCCTGAAGATCTGAGGCCAATGATGACATCACCTTCTTGAATGTCGCTGGTTGGCAGCATCTTGCCGCGTTCTGCCGCGCCAACACAAAAGCCGGCGAGATCATAATCGCCTTCTTTGTACATGCCAGGCATTTCGGCGGTTTCGCCGCCGATCAATGCGCAGTTTGCGTCGCGGCAACCAGCTGCGATGCCTTCAACAACGGCAACGGCGACGTCGTTTTCGAGTTTGCCAGTTGCGTAGTAATCGAGGAAGAATAAGGGTTCGGCACCCTGAACGATCAAATCATTGACGCACATCGCCACCAAATCAATGCCGACCGTATCGTGCACACCGCTGTCGATCGCGATTTTTAGTTTAGTGCCAACGCCATCAGTCGCCGCCACAAGAATTGGGTCTTTAAAGCCGGCTGCTTTCAAATCAAACAATCCGCCGAAGCCACCAATCTCGGTATCAGAGCCGGGGCGCTTAGTGGATTTTACAGCTGGTTTGATCCGTTCAACCAGTTCGTTGCCTGCGTCAATGTCAACGCCGGCATCGCGGTACGACAATCCATTTGTTTTTGTGGAGCTATTCTCTGGCATTTTTTGGCCCAATCTCTATTTTAGGCATAAGCGCGCTGCTAAGCGGTTTTTGTATCGCGGACAAACCAGTCATTGTGGTTGAATATCCGCAACTAAATCGATATCAGCGCTGATAAAGGTTTGAGCGTATTCACGCAAGAGGCGGAGACCCTTATGACACTGCAAAATCAGATTAAAGCGTGGGTTATCATGTTCGCGCTGTTCATTTTGTTTATGTGGGTGTTTCGCGGCATATTATTGCCGTTCATCGCCGGGATGATTTTGGCCTATCTGTTGGACCCGGTCGCGGACCTATTGGAGAAGATCAAATTCTCAAGATTTTGGGCCACATTGACCATTTTGGTGGCAGCCGTCGCCTTCTTTATTGGCTTGTTCCTGTTCATCGTTCCGCCGTTAATTCAGCAGCTCATTGGGCTTATTGAACGCCTGCCGGGATATATCGCGCAGTTGCAGTTGTTTGCGACGGATTATGCCAACAAATATGCGCCAACCATTATCGAGCGGTTGGGTGAAGAACGGACCGCCGAGATACAAGAGTGGTTCAATGGCGCACTCAACCAAGGTATCGGGTTCCTCGTTGAACTGACGACCCGTGTCGCGCAGAGCGGCTTGACGTTGATCAACGCGCTCGGTTTGATGATCGTGACGCCAGTTGTTGCATTCTATTTGTTGCTCGATTGGGACAAGATGGTGCAACGCGTTGATGAGTTGTTGCCGCGTGCGCACCGTGACGAGGTGCGCTATGTATTCGGGGAAATCGATATTGCGATGGCTGGCTTCCTTCGCGGTCAAAGCTCAGTTGTAACGATACTCGCTGTTTTTTATGCCACGGCGTTGACGCTGGTTGATCTCAACTTTGGGCTCGCCATTGGACTTGCTGCAGGCTTTTTCAG
>CAJXLH010000174.1 GCA_913055925.1 uncultured Maritalea sp.
CAAATTATCTCTCTGGCACAAACTATCTCATTACGCCAGTGGTCGGCATCGTCCGTCCGTCGAGTGAATTCATCGCCAACCCAGATGAAGTGGCGAGCTTTTTTGAAGTGCCGCTGCCGCATCTCATCCCTGACCGCCATTATTCTAAAATTCGGTTCGTTCGTGGTGATGAGGCGAAGCGCGAAACGTGGCGGATAGATTATGAAGAGCGTGCGATTTGGGGCATCACAGCATCCATGACACGCATGTTTAGACAGACCGCACTCGCCCAGGAACATTCAGAAAATGCATAAAGATGAAGCGCTCGCGCAATTGCGTGATGCGGCATGGCTGAAACGCCCCGCTGTTGTTCAGGTTTTTGAACTGCTTGATGGTAGCGAGGGCAAAACCAAAGCGGTTGGGGGCATTGTTCGCAACACCCTAATGGGTGACGCATCTGGCGATGTTGATATGGCGACAATGTTTTTGCCTGCGGAAGTCACTGCAAGGGCAGAAGCGGCGAATGTCAAAGCCATTCCAACGGGCATCCAACATGGCACTGTGACGCTTGTGATCGACGGCGAGGCTTTTGAAGTCACCAGTTTGCGTAAAGATGTCAAAACCGATGGTCGACATGCTGAAGTGGAGTTTGGCGGCGATTGGGAGAGCGATGCGCGACGTCGCGATTTCACGTTTAATGCGCTCTATGTGGGACCAGACGGCGAGTTGCTTGATCCACTTGGTGGTTTGGAAGACTGCCTGAGCAAAAATGTGCGCTATATTGGCGATGCCAAAAAGCGCAATAAAGAAGATTTTTTGCGCATTTTGCGGTTCTATCGCTTCTTTGCCTTTTATGGCTCAGGGCGGCCGGATGCCGAAGGGTTGAAGGCTAGTGTCGCGCAGAAATCCAAACTGGATCAGTTGTCAGCGGAGCGTATTTGGCAAGAGTTGAAGAAACTCCTTTCCGCACCGGACCCTTCGCGCGCACTTTTGTGGATGCGCACAACGGGTGTCTTGGCAACGATTTTGCCGGAAGGTGAAAAATGGGGGATCGATGCGATCCATGGTTTGATATCGGCCGAACGAGATCTGGGTTGGTCGCCTGACCCGATGTTGCGACTCATGTCGATTTTACCGCCAATGCCAGAAAAGCTGACTGAGCTTGGCAAACGTCTTCGTTTGTCGAATGCCGAGATTGATCAGCTGCAAAAATGGGCGATGGTGGAGCAAATCGACCCAGCTAATCCAGACATGGATTTCAAAGCATCGCTTTATTGGGGTGACCAGTCGACTACCGTTTCAGCTTTGAAACTGTCGCTTGCCAATATGCGCCAAAAAGCGCCCGAAAGCGTTGAGGCGATGCAAAAAGCGGCGGGTTATGCGCGTCTGTTGCAAATTGCTGAGGAGTGGCAACAGCCCGTGTTTCCGATTTCAGGCAAAGACTTGCTTGAAGCCGGCGCCGCGCCGGGACCGGAACTAGGTGAGGCGCTTAAGGCGCTCGAAGAGCGTTGGGTTAAGAGTGGGTTTTCACTAACGAGAGAGAAGTTGCTTGGCCTGGAATAGGAGTAATCGGGTTACGCTCAGAAAACGTGTGTTTGCATGGATTGCACTAGTAGTATTTGTAAGCTTCTTTGTGGTGTTGCCCGCCTTCCAGAATCCTAAGTTTGATGGCTTTGTCGTTGGGACCGTCGTTAATATTCGGCCGAGCAGTGGATTGTTGTTTCGTTCGCCTAGACTGCATATTGATCTCAAAGATGGGGGCTACATCTTTGTTTCAAACACAGAGGGCAGACATCCGAGCAAAGGCGAACAGATTTGTCTGGAGAAATTTGTTAGATCTAGTTTGTTCAACTCGGTGTTTTATCGACACGCAGCAAAAGACAAGTGCGAACCCTAAACTTTCTTCAACGCGCGCTGCGTTGCGATCTGTAAGATCATGGCATTTCGGTCGTATGACGCCTGAAATTGGCCGCCGTAGATTGAATCGATCATGGTTTGGGTTTGCTGCAAATCGCGCTGGATGTGCTTTGCGCGAGACGCGCGCCACATCTGATTTGCTTTCCACAAAGGAACCCGGTTGCCATAAAGTTGTGCTTTCATGGCCTAAATTATGGTTAGCAAAACCTTAATTTTTGGTTTCGGCGTTGCATTTTGCAACATCAAGTCGCTTTTGAAGCAAAAAGTCGATCTCGATCTCGTTTTTGGTCAATTCGATAGCGTGGGTGAGGTCATCATAGGCACTTTGAAAACTGCCTTGCCGTTGATGCAACTCGGCACGGGCGGCGTAAAAAGGCTGATAATTTTCAAGATGTGGCGCCAATGCTTGCAGTTTGATCATCGCTTGATCGAGATTGCCCATATTTGCCTCGGCCATCGCGGCGTTCAGCAGGACAACAGGCGACGGGTCGAAAGCTGCCAGCGCGCCATAAAGCGCTGCGATTTGTTGCCAGTCCGTTTGTTCCCAACTCGGAGATCGGCTGTGCACGCCAGAAATGGCCGCCTGCAACTGATAAGGACCAAGTTGTGCAGCACGCAATTGTGTGGCGAGCAGTTCAGTTGCCTCTTCGATACTCGTTTGGTCCCATGCGCTTCGATCGTGATGCTCCAAAGAGATCATTTGTCCCTGAATGTTGGTGCGTGCCTTAGAGCGGGCATGGGTAAACTGCATAAGGGCGAGTAGTCCGCCATTTTCGGTTGTTGGATCGAGCGCGTAAAGCAGCTTGCCAAGTCGAATGGCTTCGTTCGCCAAATCGTCTCGCGTTAGGCTTTGCCCTTCAAAGGCAGAATAAGATTCGTTGAAAATCAGGTAGATGGTTTTTTGAACAGACCGCCGACGTACCTCGATTTGCTCGGCGCCCGGCACTTCGTAGGCGATGCCTGCCGTTTGAATTTTCTTCTTCGCGCGGGTGATCCGCTGCAACATCGCCGTTTCACTGGTCAAAAATGCGCGCGCGATCTCACGCACTGTTAGACCTCCGAGTGTGCGCAGCGTCAGTGCCAATTGCGCCTCGTCACTAAGGGCAGGGTGGCAGCAGGTGAAAATCAGCCGCAGCCGTTCGTCCGGAATTTCATAGTCGGTTTCTGCCATTTCATTTTTGTCCGCCTCTATGTCTGCAATTGCTTGCAGGGTGTCTTTGGCATTGTGGCGGCTTTCTTTTCGCAGCTTGTCGATTGCGCGGCGCTTGGCCGCCATGTGCAACCAGGCGGCGGGGTTTTGCGGTAGACCTTTTTCTGGCCAAACACGCATGGCTTCAGCCGCTGCGTCTTGCAGAGCGTCTTCGGCGCGATCAAAGTTGCCGAATTGCTTGATGAGGCTCGCCAATATCCGACCCGAGCTTTGCCGAAGCGCCCGGGTCAGATGTTTTTCAATTTGGTCCAACTTAGTTGTCGAACACCATTACTGGGCGCACTTCAATTGTACCGTATTTCGCGGTTGGGATTTTTGCTGCCCACTTTAACGCTTCATCCAAATCCTTGCACTCAAGTAAATAGTAGCCACCAAGCGTTTCTTTCGTTTCGGCGAAAGGACCGTCGGTTAGCGACGTTTCGCCATCACGAATGCGCACTGAGGTTGCTGTCGATACAGCTTCAAGCGCATCGCCGGCGACCATCACACCAGCGGCGCGTGCTTCTTCGCCGAATTTGTAATAGTCGGCCATGATTTGCTGCATGCCGCCTTCGTAATTCGCGTCTGAACCTTCAGCATTATAAATAAGAGCCATGAATTGCATTGTTTCTCACCTTGTTCCGTTAGATTTCGGGCGCGATTATTTGCGCCTATACCCTCTTGTCGAAGAAGATAGACAGGATTCGACAGGTCAGCGAATTTTTTTTGAGAAAAAACGTGAATGCTTGGCTTATGGCCACTTAACCGCAGGAGGCATGGAGGACAAAATACTCTCGACGTTGCCACCGGTTTTCAAGCCAAAAGTGGTGCCACGATCATAAAGTAAGTTGAATTCAACATATCGGCCGCGACGCACAAGCTGTTCTTCGCGATCAGCTTCGGTCCAATGGTTATTGAAGTTGCGGCGCACCAGTTCGCAATAGATGTCTTTAAAGTGACGTCCTACATCTTGCGTGAACGCAAAATCCGCGTCCCAGTCACCCGAGTTGTGCCGGTCATAGAAGATGCCGCCTGTGCCACGCGGTTCGTCGCGGTGTGGCAGATAGAAATAGTCATCGCACCATTTCTTGTATTTTGGATAGTCTGCGCATTCGTGTTTGTCACAAGCCGACTTCATTGCCGCGTGAAAATCAATGGTGTCTTGATCTTCTTGGGTGCGGCGTCTGTCCAAGACAGGGGTAAGGTCGCCGCCGCCGCCAAACCACCAATCGGCGGTCGCCACCATGCGGGTGTTCATGTGAACTGCCGGTACGTTTGGATTTTGCATGTGCGCAATCAAGGAAATGCCGCTGGCCCAAAAGGCGCGAGACTTGTCTGTGCCAGGAATGGCTTTGGCAAATTCTTCGGAAAACTCGCCATGTACTGTTGAAATGTGGACGCCAACCTTTTCGAAAACGCGGCCTTTCATGATCGACATTTCGCCGCCACCGCCTGGCTGACCCGTAACTTTGTCGGTGCGGTCCCAAGGCTTAAGCTCAAAATGACCTACCGACTGATCGCTCATCGGGCCTGTCAGTTCGTTTTCAAGCTCTTCAAAGTTAGTGCAAATTTGGTCGCGAAGGTCACGAAACCATGCGCTAGCAGTTTGCTTTTTTTCGTCGATGTCAAATGCACTCATGACAATTTGGCCCAATGGTTGGTTTGGTTCAGCGCTTCGCTTAGCACAAGCGATGCCGCTATGGCGACATTGATAGAGCGGGTATCTTGTCGCATTGGTATTCGTAAGTTGAGGTCGCTAATCTTCGCCACATCATCTGGCACGCCAGCGCTTTCTCGACCGACCATCAAGATGTCATTTTGATCAAAGGTCGCCTCGGTATGCAAAATCGAACTTTTGGTTGTCAGCAAAACAAGGCGTTTTTCCTCGTTTAACCGCCAATCGTTGAAAGCATCAAAAGAATTGTGCTCTTTAAGATCAACCTGCTCAAGATAATCCATCCCCGCCCGTCGAAACGATTTTTGCGAGAACAAAAAGCCTGTCGGGTGGATCAAATGCACTTGTAAGTCCAAGCACGCGCTGAGGCGCATCAAGGTTCCAGCGTTTTGCGGAATGTCTGGCTGGTAAAGTGCAAGCGAGATGGTCACGATTGTGCGCCCTTATTGTTCGTTGGCTCTCAATGCTTGATTTTGGCGCGGTTTGTCGAGAGTTTTCTGCCCATCTTGGCGGCTTTGTCGCTTCATTTTTTGTCATTACTTGGCCAAATTCGGTCAATCAGCGCAAATTTTTAGGGTATTGTGTCGCAGTTTTTGCTCCCCGAGCGCCCAAAGGCTGGACAAGCGCTTCTTAGAGTGCAAAAAGAACTCGGATTTCCGCTTCATCTGCATCAGATGGGGGTGATTCTGCTATCCGCTGGTAGGATAGTGGGAGCGGGGCGGATAAACGATCTTAGGTAGGGATCTTAATCTTGGCTACACAAAGCAAATCAGAACCAAACAGAAGAGACTTTCTGTATGTCGCAACGGCTGGTGTTGGCGCGGTAGGTGCCGCTGCCGCAGTATGGCCGCTTGTTGACCAAATGAACCCAGATGCTTCCGTTCTCGCGTTGGCGTCTATTGAAGTTGACGTTTCTTCGATTGAAGTAGGGCAAAGCGTGACTGTTAAGTGGCGTGGCTTCCCTGTCTTTATCCGTCACCGTACGGCTGAAGAAATTGCAGAGGCGAAAGCTGTTCCACTAGAGGATCTTAAAGATCCGGAAACAGACGAGCAGCGCGTAAAAGAAGGTCATGAGCAGTTTTTGATCATGGTCGCGAACTGTACGCACCTTGGCTGTGTGCCTGTGGGTGAAGCGGGCGAATATGATGGCTGGTTCTGCCCATGTCACGGTTCGCACTATGACACCGCTGGCCGAATTCGTAAGGGTCCTGCGCCGAAAAACCTTGTGGTGCCGAGCTACGAATTCTTGTCTGACACATTGGTCAAGATTGGTTAGGGGGCAAACCGATGGGACATAAAAGTAC
>CAJXLH010000175.1 GCA_913055925.1 uncultured Maritalea sp.
CACTTCGCTCTCATCAGCGCGCATGAGCTTGTTGACGCTGCCAAATGTCGAGCCATCTTCATCAGCGCGCGGCAAAATTGCGTCTAACCCTGCGTCGCGCAAATCGTTGGTTGTGTTGTATCCTGCCAAATCAGCCATAGCGCGGTTGGCGAACAAAACCTCTTGATCTTTGAAAATCAAAATGCCGAGCGGCAATTTGTTCAACACAAGCGCTTCATCAGATAGAGCAACCAATGCTTGATTGGTTTGGGCGGCACCGTTGCGTGACGTCGGCAGTGTCGCAACATTGTCGCGTTGCACGGGCGGCTGAAGTTCGCTGATCGACACAGATTCAGCTTGGTCGGTCTCGCTCTTGTGCTCGTCACCATTGTTGACGCGTTCGTTTAGCAAGCGCGACAACTCATCAAAATTGTAGCGGCTGGTTTTGTCATCCGAGCCAACTTGCGCATTTTCATCAGCTACGGCGCCAGCATCACGCAAAACATGCGTTGCTTTGATTTGCCAGAGCGTTGAGGCGCCCGCATCCACAGGCGCCGATGTGATTTCTTCAGATGCAACACTTTTCGCTACGGTTTGAAGTGGCTGCTCGTCATCTTTCGCCACCGAGCTCTCTTGCTCTAACGCTTCGATCTGACCAAGCGCCTGCGCAACCTCTTCAAGTTCTGCCGCCGTTTCATCCAAATCTTGATCAGCCCAATTGGCAATATCTTCAGGCTCAACAGTCTCTTTGATTTCTTGTTCGACAGGCTCCTCCACCTCATCAATGGGGAGAATTCTGTTTTGAGCGAGAAGCTCAGCATCTTCTACGTAAGGCTGCTCATCCGCATCTGCGGGGTAAAGCTGGTCTATCAGATCAACGAGATCTTCGGTTGGCATCCGGTCGGTATTTTCGATTTGACGCTGTGCAACAAAGTCAGTTGCATCCTCTGCCTCTGCCTCTGCCTCTGCCTCTGCCTCTGCCTCTGCCTCTGCCTCTGCCTCTGCCTCTGCCTCTGCCTCTGCCTCGATTTCGGCAGATGGCTCAGATTCTACGGGCGCATCCTCAAGCATCGCTTCCGGTTGCTCGACGACAATATCGTCCGAAGAACCTTCTTCGTCAGGTGCGCTTTCCATTTCCGTATCAATCGGCTCAGCGGCAGCCAATTTGTCCAAATCAAGCATCAACAAAGTCGCACCAGCCTTTAGCGGCGCGTCAAGATAGGCAGCCTCGGCGATCTGGTCGGTTGAGTGCTTCAAAAGCGCATCAAGGTCATCTTGTTCGCCTGAGGCGACGGCTGCCGCGACAACGTTATTGTTGATGTCGAGAATGGCGTAATCTTGAGCGGGTTCGAACAATTGCTCGTCTGCCACAAGCGTGAAGGCATCGCCATCAAACTGCGCTAAATCGATTGCGTCCGATGAAATGACAAGAAGGCCTTTTTGCTTTTTGCCAAACTTGAACGGAATGCAAGAGCAGGTGGCCGATACCGGCTTTTTGCCCATCCGAAAACGCATCCGCGAAACAGAAGCGCGGCCATAAGATCCAAGTTTAATGAGTCGCGAAACCTGACCCTTTAATGGCTCAGGGTCCGGCAAAAACTTCAGACCTTTTTTCTTGAATTTCGAGCGAAATAGTTTGGCCGCAAGGTTGCGCCAAATCAGCACGCTGCCATCTTCGTTCCAGAACCAAACCGGACGCGGATCTAAGGCATAGCTAAGCACGCGTTGCCCAATATCAGAGTGTGTCCAGTCGTGATTCATGTCTACTCTTTACGCAAATGTGCCAAAATGAAACAAAATTGGCCAAAACTTTAACGTCTTATAAATATCGCGACTGCGGCTACAGGTCTATAAAAACTGTGAAAACCAAGAATTAGAGCTGTTTCATGGTTAAGATGATGGCGGTGTCCCCAAAAAATGTAATTTTGGCCCAAATGCACTCTTGCCAAGAAAACAATCCCGCCTTATGTATCGGCCCACACCTAGAGGTATGCCGCCTTAGCTCAGTTGGTTAGAGCACTAGTTTGTGGAACTAGGGGTCCTCCGTTCGAGCCGGAGAGGCGGTACCACCCTCAAATTTTCCGACATTATTTGATTATTGTGACAAGCGTAGATCCGACAATTGGTCTGCGATATCTTCAAACGTGTCCCGCAATTCAGACGTGTTTGCAGGATAGAAGGCGTGACCCGCGGTAGAAGCGCAGTTTTCAAGCATACGCCCGTTTGATGAAGTGCGGCTTACACTCAATCCAATTGTGTAAATGGTAATGCCCGCTGCACGTGCATTTTCGCATGACCACTCTGTACGATTGTTCATCTCGTTTTGAAGCGCCCAAGAAGACCAACCCCGCTGCCCCAAACGTTCGTTGTAGGGGTAACCATATGCAGTGTACCAATAGGCGCCGTTCATGTTGCTGCTAGAGCTGTAGAAGTTGGCGCCATCGGTCATCAAGATCATGATCTTGCTGGCTTGTTCGTGGTAGGGTACGCCTTCTGTAAACGGCTCGGTCGGCGACAAGACACGCCAGCCCCAAATCGCACCTTGATGAATGTTGGTGCCACCATTAGCAACCATCGCATTGATAGAACTCTTTACCGCATTCATGTTGTTGGACAGCGGTTGAATTTCCGCCGTGCCGCAGGTCGAATTTGGACCATATGACGAAGTATGCGGGCGTTCACCATTATACTTGCAGGTCCGTTCTTGACGTTCACGTTGCGACAATGATGCAGAGCGGCATGAGCCACCCCAATCACTTAAATAGCTGATCCCCGAACCTCTACCTCCCGGATAGTCGGGTGCAAAAACAGGAACAAACAATGTGTCACCGTTCGAGGTGGTCGGCACGGTGTCGTTAAGATCAAGGCGATCAGATGTCGGCAAGTTTGTATCATGAGGGCGTGCTTCTACACAGCCGCGCCAACTTGTATTGGGCATGGAAGCGTATAGCGCAAGGCGATTGAGCCGATCTGAAGGATTCGAAGGGTCGTGGCCGGTGTGCTCGTTGTCGTCATCATCAAAATTGTCCCAAGCAATTGAGGAGCGACCTAAACGATCCATCCAACTGGCATTTGAATTTGATGCGCCGACATTTACGAACATTGTGAACGGAACAAGGCCGACATAAACTTTGTCCGGTGTCGACTCATACCCAGAAATAATATCTACAGCCAACGTCGATGCCGCTTTCAACGCTGTCATACGGCCATAGCTATTCATGGAACCCGAATTGTCGAGTACCATCGCGACTTCAAGGCGGTTCTTGGCACGCGTCGCTTCTGAAATCATGCGCGCTGTCATGGTTTCAACGCCCATCAGGCGCATGAAGAATGTTGGACGTTCGACCAGTACGTCTAGCTTAAGGCGTCCTTCCTCAACGTCGATATCTGGCGTGCCAACCGTTACCGTGACGTCATTGGTCGTCATGCTTTCTTCAAGCATCGCCTGTGCGCGGGCTTGAATCCAACCTGAATTCTTCGTGTAAATTTCTGGATGCAACGCAAGGGTTGCAGCGTCTAGCGACAATTGCGCTGTTTTACGCGCCTGTTGAATGGCCACGAAATCCACTGAAGAACCGCCCGCGGCAATCAGAACGACGGCCATAATGCCGAACAGAATAGCGAACGCACCGCTTTCATCGCGGCCAAAGTTTCTCAGTTTGGACAATAAAAAACGCATGGATGGCAGCCAAATCAGATCGTGAAATTTCGCTGCCTATCTTGGCGGTGAAAAGTAAATTAAATTACAACCACTCGGGTACCAATTGAAACTCTATTGTAAAGGTCAATTATGTCTTCATTGGTCAGGCGGATGCAGCCTGAGGAAACCTTCCGGCCAATCGACCAAGGTTGAGTGGTGCCATGCAGCCGATAAAGAGTACTGCCAAGGTAAAGCCCACGCGCGCCCATGGGGTTGTTGATACCACCGGGCATAAACTTCGGCAAATGTGGTTCGCGCTTGCGCATTTCAGCGGGCGGAGTCCAGCTCGGCCATTCGCGTTTGGCCGTAATTTTGTGGGTGCCAGACCATTCGAAGCCAGAGCGTGCAACGCCGATGCCATAGCGCATAGCACGCCCGTTTTTCATCACAAGGAACAAGAACTTTTGCCGAGTATCCACTACAACGGTGCCGGGCGCATGTTCGGTGCTATACGGCACAACTTGCCGTAAAAAGTCAGGGTGCTGCTTATAAGGGTTTTTGACCTCAAGCTTGTGCTTAGGTTTTCCTTTTGCGATGCTCATGCCTTGAGGTGTGGTGACGTAAACCGTTTGTCCATAACGGTTTTTGGCCTTCACCAAATTGCCATTTGCCCACGCTGGTTGCATCAACAAAGCGATAGAAGTGGCGCAAACAACGCCCATTTTTATAAAGCTACGCATTACACAAACTCGAAATTTTGACGCGACAAGCGCCAAGCTACTCATTTGCGTAAAGTTTTAGCTGATCTCACACAACAAACGGTGAAAGAAGAAGGTAAGCAACTGGTGTCTTTAAGTGGTTAAGCAAAGCTAAAGAAGTGCGAGATCTTCGTCTTCTTCTACGCTATCCAGCTCAAACTCGTCGTTGGCGGGCTCGCTGACGTTGCCGCGTGTCGCGGCCAGAGCTTTCGCGATGGCTTTGCCTAGGCTTTTCGGATCAACGGGCTTGATCACCACCTCATTAGCCCCAAGGCCCAACGCGCGCTGGATATTTTCAGAGCTCGCATAGGCAGTCATAACGACGACAGGCATATTTGAGTTGCCAGAAAAGCGCTCGTCTCGAACGACCGACAAAATGCCGGCGCCCGACACGTCTGGCATATACCAATCCATCAACAAAATATCATGCCGTTCGGTTTGCAGGCACAAAAGTGCTTCTGCGCCAGATGCAACATGCTTTGTTTGCGTAATGCCAAGGGATTTGAGTTGCGCGGAAGCCAAGGCGCACGCATATTGGTTGTCGTCAACAATCAAAACGCTTAGTTCATGAATACTCGGCTTAACTGATCCAGACAACGTCGACACACTTAACTTGATTGTTAATGAATTGGCGACAGAACTTACCGATTTTCAACTTAAATGCAACAGTAAATATTAGTATGACCGAATATGTAACCCGCTGTTTTTGGGCCCGAGATGACGAGCAATATCAAAATTATCATGACACTGAATGGGGTTATCCGGTTGATGACGATATCCGCTTGTTCGAAAAAGTGTGTTTGGAAGGGTTTCAGTCAGGCCTGTCGTGGCTAACCATTTTGCGCAAGCGCGAGAACTTTAGGGCAGCCTTTGATGGCTTCGATTTCCATAAAGTCGCGCAATATAATGACGATGATGTGGACCGGCTACTGGCCGACGCAGGTATTGTTCGTCACCGCGGCAAAATTGAAGCGACCATCAACAATGCTGCGCGGGCAGTTGAGCTCGAGAAAGAGTTTGGAACACTCGCGGCTTATTTCTGGCAGTTTGAACCAACTCCCGATGAGCGACCTGATGATATGAGCGAAGCCTCGCTGCGCAAGCTTGCCCAAACTGAGAAATCGAAACAATTGGCGAAGGACCTGAAAAAGCGTGGTTGGAAGTTTTTTGGCCCCACAACCGCCTATGCATTCATGCAAGCGATGGGGCTCGTAAATGACCACACCGAAGATTGTCATTTTAGGCAAAAAGCGCTGGACGCGCGTGCCAATTTCATCCCGCCAAAACCAAAAGCGTGATGGGTGAATAAGCCTAGGCATAAACCCCAATTTGTGCCTAGCCTTGTTTCTGGTCAATTGATCGGCTAACAAGCCCGATGAAACGCCTTTAATGGCGTGAAAAATCACGGAAAATCTCAGAGGCAACAATGGCCAAGAAGACCAAACGACTACAACCTGTGCTACCCCGAGGCTTTGTGGACCGCGACGCGGTCGAAATCACTGCTTTGGAGCACATGTTCCATCGTATTCGTTCGGTCTATGAGCGCTATGGCTTCGATCCGGTGGAAACACCACTTTTCGAATATACCAAAAGCCTCGGCAAATTTTTGCCCGACACGGATCGTCCAAATGCCGGCGTGTTTTCGCTGCAGGATGACGACGAGAA
>CAJXLH010000176.1 GCA_913055925.1 uncultured Maritalea sp.
CCTCGAACCAATCAGTTCAGGTGACATGAGTTTCGGTGATCAACGCGTCAATGACACACCCCCCCGCGACCGCGATATCGCTATGGTTTTTCAATCCTACGCGCTTTACCCGCACATGAATGTAGGCCGTAATTTGGGCTTCAGTCTGGAGATCAACAAAAGCCCACTCGAAGAAAAAGAAAAGCGAACGAAAAACGCCTCGCAAATTTTGGGGCTCGACCAATTGCTGGATCGATATCCACGTGCACTATCTGGCGGACAGCGCCAACGTGTCGCCATGGGCCGGGCAATTGTACGTGATCCGAAAATCTTTTTGTTTGATGAACCGCTTTCAAACCTCGATGCGGCGTTGCGGATCGAAATGCGGATTGAAATCGCAAAGCTGCACCAACGCCTGGGCACCACGATGGTTTACGTAACTCACGACCAAGTAGAGGCGCTTACATTGGCAGATCGCATTGTGGTGATGAACCAAGGTCGAATTGAACAAGTTGGCACGCCGCTTGAACTTTATCAAAACCCTGCCAACAAGTTTGTCGCCGGCTTCATCGGTTCACCAAAAATGAACTTTGTACCCAAAGAGGCAGATCGTTTTTTCGGCTCGAAAGACATTGCCGACGCAGCGATTTCATGTGTCGGCATACGCCCAGAGCATGTGGCGTTGGCGTCCAACGACAATGATGGGCATTTAGAGGGCACTGTCGAAGTTGTCGAACAGCTTGGTTCCGACACCATTGTTTACCTCAATTACGGCCATGACGAATTGTTCGTCGTCCGTCTGGCGGGCATCCAAACTGTTAAAGTTGGCGAAAGACTTAAATGTACTTTTGCACCTGAGCATGTGCACGGCTTTGATCGCAACGGCGAAACCATTCCTGCCTAACTGCCCCGATACCAACAAGTGGCGCCGATCAAACGGCCAATGATAAAAAGAACAATATGTACGATCAAAAACGCACCAAAAAGCTACGTCATCAACTCGATTTACTCAAAGACTTTGCGTGGCAGGAAACGTCGAACAGCATTCAGTTGCATCATTTCAAAACCGAGGACGATGCGCGAAAGGTGCTGTCATCGGATTGGCAAAATTGGCCGCAAGTTGGCGGCGATTTTGCGTGGGGGGCACCCGCGAGTCATCATTGGTTTGCAGGCACTTCAGCTGCGCCGGAGACACCAGTCGGCATAACACCTTTCATAAGGCTAGTTGCCAAAAACGAGATTTTGCTCGGACGCACCGACCCCCAGTGCCAAGTGTATTTGGATGGTGAAATTGCACAGGCATTCGATGGGTTTCACCGAGAGCTCTACCTTCCTAAAAAGAACCGTTCTGACGAATTCACGATCCACGTAAATGCTTACACAGCCGAGATCGAACGACAGCTCGGCATCGCGTTAATCTGGTGCAACCGCCACGATGCGGCGGCGGACTTGTACTTTGATCTTGATAACGCTTTTGAAGCAGCATTGCGTCTCGACGAACATGATACAACTCGTCATCGGGCGTTCAACATCATCGACGCAGCGTTAAGCGCACTTGATCTGCGCGCGCGGGACAAATCGTTCGACTATTCGGTTCAATCGGCAAAAGACATCGCGCAAGATTTGTTTGACGCCGACATCGCCGTGCCGACGATCACCGCCGTTGGGCACACGCATATTGATGTCGCCTGGCTGTGGCCCGTCAAGCAAACGCGGGAAAAAATGATCCGTTCTATGTCCACCGCTTGTAAGCTGTTGGACGAAAACCCCGATTTCACATTTATGTACAATCAGTGCGTCTTATTTGATTGGCTGAAGGAAGATGCCCCGGAACTTTTTGAGCGCATCAAAAAGCACGTTCAATCGGGCCGGTTTGAAATTGAAGGTGCCATGTGGTTGGAGCCGGATGTCAATCTGATCTCGGGCGAGTCACTTATCCGGCAAATTCTTTACGGCTTCCAATATCAACAATCCGAATTTGGCGTTACGCCAAGGACGCTATGGCTGCCGGATACTTTTGGCTACACGGCAACCATTCCGCAGCTCATGAAGGGTGCAAATCTTGATATTTTTGTCACCTCAAAATGTTCATGGAATGACACAAACCGCATGCCATATGACACGTTTGAGTGGCAGGGTATCGATGGCAGCAACGTCACCGCATTCCTCATCACCTCGCAACCTGATCATTTGGGCCGCAACAACGATCCACGCACCGACTATGGCCACAAACTTGATGTGAGCACTGCTGTCGGCTCGTGGAACCGATATGAACCCAAAGCCCTCAATGATGATGTGTTGATGCCGTTTGGTCACGGCGATGGCGGCGGCGGCGTAACCCAAGAAATGATCGAAAATGCCCGCCGAATGTCGAAGGGTCTATCAGGTGCACCAAAAGTTCGAATGGAAGGCATTACGCCATACTTTGAACGCCTGCGCGAAAAAATAGCTTCCTCACCAACAGCGTTTCCGCGCTGGGTGGGCGAACTTTACCTCGAATTTCACCGCGGCACCCTCACCTCGCTCGCTAAAAATAAACGCCACAACGCAAATGCAGAGCATCTCATGCGTGAACTCGAGTGGCTGGCGGTTTTGGCCCGCCGAGACGGCGCAGATATTGATGCGGTTAAAGCAACGATCGCCAAGCTTTGGCGCATTGTAATGCTGAACCAGTTTCATGACATTCTGCCTGGGACATCAATCCCCGAAGTCTATGAAGACAGCGACCGCGATTATGCAGAACTTTTCAAACTGGGCGCTGAACTGAAGGCACAATTGTTGTCGCAGATTTCCACTGATGGCGACTTGTTGTTCAATGATCTAGGCGTCGCACGCCGCAACGCATTGGTCGAAATTGACAGCCCGGATCAAGCCAAAACCGTCGACTTTGGTTTCGGCGCAAAGGCGCTCCAAAAGATCCACCGCGCAAACGGTTCCTCACATTTGGCCGCGCCAATTGATTGGGCCTTGCCCGTTTCCGCAAACGCTGTGACGATAATTGATAGCGAACCGCAAACCGAAAGCCACTTGAGCGTTTCCGAAACACACCTTGAAAACCAAAAGTTACGGGTTGAATTTGACAAGCAAGGCAACGTCACATCCATCTTTGACAAAGCGGCAAACCGTGAGCTGATCAAAGGCGACACCATTGCCAATCAACTGACGGTTTATGAAGACAAGCCATTGCGCTGGGACGCGTGGGATATCGATTGGTTCTACGAGGAAAAGTCGTGGAAGGTTGATGCGCCGACGCAAATTGACGTGATTGAGAAAGGCCCACACCGTGCAGCAATCCGTCTAACCCGTACATACAAGAACTCAACAATCACTCAAATTATCTCATTGGGTGAGAATGCCGAGCTGATTGAGTTTGACTTCTTTGCAGACTGGAAAGAAAGCCAATCTCTGTTAAAGGCGGAGTTTGAATTTGATATTCAAACCGACCACGTCAAATCGCAAATTCAGTTCGGGCATGTTTCCCGCGCCACGCATCGAAATACGAGTTGGGATGCCGCAAGATTTGAAGCAAGTATGCACCGTTGGGTCGCTTTTGAAGAAGAAGACTACAGCATCGCCATCCTGAACGATTGCAAATATGGCTACAGCGCCAAAGACACTTCTTTGGGCATCACCTTGATTAAGTCCGGCACCTACCCGCACCCAACGGCAGACCAAGAACAGCACATTTGTCGCTACGCGGTTTCACCGGTTTCGGGCAACAATCGCACGGCGAAAATCAATCGGCGCGCTGCTGACTTCTCGAAACCACTTCGCGTGCAACTTGGCAGTCGCAACCGCCAACACAACGAGGTGGAGCAGGTACCCCTGCTACAATGGGATCAAGACAACATCATCCTGCATAGCGTTAAACCCAGCGAAAGCGGCGACGCCGTTGTGTTCCGCTTATGCGAAGAAAGTGGCCGTCGAACATCCACAAGCTTGAAGCTCGATGAACGACTATTAGATCCATCGCTAACCAACCTCTTGGAAGAAGACATTAAGCCAATTCCTGTCGACACGTCCGGCGCGTTTGAGCTGCAGCTCAAACCGTTTGAAATTGTAACCATTAAGGCGAATTGGACTTAGTTTTCTGACCAACTTGGCGTCGGTGCGCCGATCACTTGAAGATCGGCCGCCGACGCACCCTTTATCCTATTCAAAAGCAACGCGGCAAGTTGCTCACCTGCGACGATGAGATCTTCAGAGACCCATTGAATTTTTGGTGACACAAAGTCCAAAAGGTTGGAAGTTTTTCGTGCCACGATGTGGACGTCTTCACCAATTTCGCCACCTGCGCGCCTCACACCATCCATCGCTGCAAGTGCCGCCAGTTCACTCGAACAGATCAATCCTCGAGGCAATCGGCCCGCGGCAAAAGCGGCTGCGCAATATGTGCGAACACGTTCAGCATAGTCGCCCTGCTGCTCTGACAAATCGATGTAAGACGCTTGAACGTCAAATTGCGCGTTGGCCCGATTAAGGCCCGAACTTAGATGCGTGAAATAGGTCAGCTCCGGTTCAGGCGCAAAAAGTCCAACCGAAGCACAGCCCATATTTGAAAGTCGCTTCACCGCGGCGTACGAAAACGCATCATTGTCAAAATCGTAAAATGCGTGATCACCCTTTAAGTGTGTCCGCCCGTGGGTGACAACGGGAAAATCATGTTCAATTGCCAGTGCAACACGTTGATCATCTGGCGCTGTTTGCGCCAAAACAATACCATCAGCAGATCGATTTCGGATAATGCTGCGCACTTCTTCCACCTGATCCTGCTCCGGCAAAACGGGCTGAAAAACAAGCTCATATGTCGTTGCTCGCAAGCCGTGCCCCATGCCCAAAATCAATTGACGCGAAAAGTCAGAAATCTCATCCGAGAGCTGCATCAACAAAACGATCTTGTGGGTCTGTCCAGTACGAAGTGAAACGCCCGCGCGGTCTGGGCGATATCCCATCTCATCCGCAACCTGTCGAACATAGGCCTTAGTCTTGGCGCTAATATTGGGCGCATCGTTAAGCGCTTTTGAAATCGTCGTGACCGCGAAGCCTGTCTTTTCCGCGATAGTTCTGAGTGACGGTTGCTTGTTCAACGCTTGACCTATTCTTGCTCTGCCCCATTAGCAATAGCGGCAGAGCAAGAGAAAAATCAATGTATTGCCAACGACTGCAAACAGTTTTTGCTATCTGTTGAACATCGCGTTTGGCAACATAAGTGCGATATCCGGGAACAGAACGATCAAGAACAATGTCACAATCATCGCGATCCAAAACGGCATGATACCCGCAAAAATCGTTTCGATTTTGACATCTTTCACCACGCTTTTAACGATAAAGACATTGACGCCTACCGGCGGTGAAATGAGTCCCATTTCCAAAACGATGACCATCACCACACCGAGCCAAATTGGGTCAAACCCCATGCCAACTACAAGCGGAAATACAATCGGCAGCGTGATGACCAGAAGCGACAACCCTTCAATGAACATGCCCAAGATCACATAGCCAAGCAAAATCAGCGCCAGCGTACCATAGGTACCGAGAGACAATCCCGCCAAACCATGTGCAATTGTATCTGGCAAATGAGAAAGGGACACAAAGGGTGCAAACACATTGGCACCGACCAAAATGAAAAACGCCATGCCGGTTGTCTTTAGTGTTTCTGCGAATATCCCATAGAGGTTTTCAATCGAGAACTTACCGCGAATGATCAGCATAATGAACGCGAAGAACGCACCAACGCCGGCCGCCTCAACCGGCGTGAAAAACCCAGTATAGATCCCGCCGATGGTGATCAGAATGATTGTGACGATACCCGTGGCTTTGCCAAGACTTTGCAGCTTTTCCCGAAGCGAGAACTTGGGGCCGCGCGGCCCTTCTTCTGGCCAAATCAATGTCACCACAAAGATCGCGAACAAAAACATCAGCGTGAGCAATATGCCGGGTAGCACACCAGCCATGAACAATCGGCCAATGCTTTCTTCGGTTAGAACCGCATAAATCACAAAGCCTGTTGAGGGCTGAATAAGGATACCGAGTGTTCCACCAGC